>JAKLHP010000046.1 GCA_022710085.1 Patescibacteria group bacterium
TTAAGACCCATGGAGCCGATGATTTTATCAACAATTTTATCAGCTTCGATAACAGCCAGCTTATATTGATTTGTATCGCCAGTTTCCAATTTTAACTTTATTTCATTCCAGCTCTTCCTTATTTTTACAGGAGATACAAGCGGAATATTCATTCCTTTGAAAGTTGCCCTAATATCTCCAAATCCACGAAGGATTAAAAGCATCACAAGGTCAGCAAAGAGAACGGAGACATAAATCGCCAGTAAAAATTTCAGAGCTAAGAAAAATGGAGAATGAAGAAATAACTGAAAAAATTTTAGTATTTCATTGAAAAATAAAGAAAAATCCATATATAAATATAATAACACTTTTTACTCCGATTAAATAGGCTGGGAGTAATTAATTTCAAAAGTATGTGCAGCGTTTAATATCCCCTCCTCGTCAAACCACTTACCCATAAGCTGTCCTCCGATTGGTAAATCTTTTCCATCCTTTTTAATTTTTCCTATCGGAAAAGATATCCCTGGAACTCCGGAAAGATTGGCAGCAATAGTGAAGATATCAGAAAGATACATCTTTAACAAATCACTAGTTTTTTCTCCAATCTTAAAAGCTACTTCCGGGGTAGTGGGAGAAAAAATGAAGTCCACTTCGCGAAAAGCTTCTTCAAAATCTCTTTTTATAAGAGCTCTCACCTTTTGAGCCTTGAGATAATATGCGTCATAATATCCAGCACTAAGCGCATAGGTTCCCAGCATTATTCTCCTTTTTACTTCCGATCCGAATCCATATTCTCTACTATCCAAATATGTTTCAAAAAGCGTCCTGGGAATTCCATTTTCTTTGAACCCGGAACTTTCTTTATCATCCACCCGAAGCCCATATTTAATACCGTCGAATCTGGCCAAATTAGAGCTCACTTCTGACGGCATTATCAAATAATATGTTGAGAGGGAATATTTGCTATGCGGAAGGCTTATTTCTTTTATTTCTGCTCCTAATTTTCTGAACTGCTGAATTGCTTCCTGAAATTTATTTTTAATATCTTCATCTAATCCTTTTTCCAAATATTCTTTGGGAATTCCAATTTTGATTTTGGAAATATCTCCAGTTAAGTAATTTTCATACCTTTTGTCAAAACTGGGAGCCGAGGTGGCATCTTTCTTATCTTCTCCAATAATCTCAGAAAGAACGATGGCTGCATCTTCTACAGTTTTTGTAAGCGGTCCGATTTGGTCAAGACTTGAAGCCATCGCCAAAAGTCCATGCCTAGAAACTCTTCCGTAAGTTGGCTTGAGTCCCACGATTCCACAGAATGAAGCGGGCTGTCTTATTGATCCGCCAGTATCCGATCCCAAAGCCCAGACTGCTTCATCTTCTGCCACAGCAGCAGCTGAACCGCCTGAAGAACCGCCTGGAACTCTTTCAATATCATTTGGATTCTTGGTTATTTGGTAAGCGCTATTTTCCGTGGAAGATCCCATGGCAAATTCATCCATATTGGTCTTTCCCAAAATTACTGCGCCTTTTTCTTTTAATTTTTTTATTACGGTTGCATCGTATGGAGCAATATAATTATCAAGAATTTTCGAAGCAGCGGTAGTTCTGATTCCTTCAATGCAGATATTATCTTTGATAGCCACCGGGATTCCGGACAGAATTTCAATTTCATCCCCCTTCTTTATTTTTTCATCAATAAAGTTGGCTTGTTTGATGGCCAGGTCTTTGGTCAACGTAAGATAGGCCTGGATTTCTTTATCTCTGTTTTTAATCTTTTCGAAATATTCTTCAGTAAGTTTTACCGAAGTTGTTTCTCCTTTTATTAATTTTTCATGAAGTTCTTTAATCATTAAAGTACTGATTTAACTTTTATATAATCATCTTTCTTTTCGGGGGAATTATCAAGAATGGCATTTCTTTCCAATTCAGATTTTTCAACTCTCAAATCTCCCCTGGAAACATTATCTCTTCCGGTAATGTGGCCAATTGGCTCGATCCCGTCCGTATTTACCTCCTCAAGTTCTTTAAAATAATCCAAAATAGTCGAAAGATTTTTTTGATAATCTTCAACCTCTTTGTCCTCGATCCCTATTCTGGATAAGCTGGCTATATGTTTTACGTCTTTCGCAGAAAGCATGTTTTCTATTTTATCAATTTAATAAATTCTTTTTCATCAATAGTTTTTACTCCCAACATTTTTGCTTTATCGTATTTTGACCCAGGATTTTCTCCGGCCACGACATAGTCTGTTTTTTGGCTCACCGAAGATGAAACATCTCCTCCCTTCTTTCTAATAATATCTTTCGCTTCGTCTCTTGTAAAGTGCTCGAGTTCTCCGGTGAGAACAAAGGTCTTATTTTGCAATTTATAATCAGTTACTCTTAATTCTTTTGGAAATATTATTTCTATTCCAAACTTGTCCATATCTCTCAGCAGTTCTTTGTTGCTTTCATCGCCAAACCATTCAGTTAAACTTTCGGCGGATTTTATTCCTATGCCTTTAATGTTCAGCCAGTCTTCCAATTTAATCTTTGAAAAAATTTCTACAATATCCTTAATGTTTCTGATTTCTTTTTGTGTTATAAATTTCATATTACGCACCACAAGCACTGCCGTTTCCTCTCCGACATATCTGATTCCCAAAGCAAATAAAAATTTCTGAAATTCTATCTGCTTACTTTTATTTATGGCTTCTACCAATTTTTTGGCTGATTTCTCGGCAAATCTTTCCAGTGGTTCAAGATCTCCCTCGGTAAGTTCAAAAATATCAGCCATATTGGAAATTATTCCTTCATTCATTAGCTGTTCCACTATCTTTTCTCCCATTCCATCAATATTGAATCCTTTTTTACTGACAAAATGAATAAGGTTTTCCTTCTCGACCGCAAAACATTTTTTGTTCAGACAATAATGGGATGCTGAGAGTTGAGAGTTGAGAGTTGAGAGTTGAGATTCTTTATTTCTCTTTCTCGAATCTCCTATCTCTTCCCGCTTTACTCCTCCGCCACAAATCGGACAGACTTTTGGCATATGAAAAATCTTCTCTTTTCCGCTGCGAAGATTTTTGAGCACTTCAACCACTTCCGGAATCACATCTCCAGCCTTCTGAATAATAATCGTATCGCCTATTCTTACGTCCAACCTTCTGATTTCATCCTCATTATGAAGAGTGGCCCGACTCACCGTTGATCCGGCAACTTTTACTGGATGAAGATGCGCCACTGGTGTGAGAGCCCCTGTTCTTCCTACCTGGACTTTAATGTCTTCAACAACTGTCGTCACTTTTTCCGGAATAAATTTATAAGCGATGGCAAAACGCGGTGATTTTCCAGTATGTCCCAGTTTTTCCTGTAATTCTCTGGAATTTATTTTTATTACCAGGCCATCGATTCCATATTCCTGCTTGTTTCGCTTATCTTCCCATAATTCGAACAGCTTCTGGATTTCATTTATATTTTTACAATATTTATATTCCTTATTCACTTTAAATCCTAATTTTTTCAATAATTCCAATTCCTTGATCTGATTATCAGGAAATTCTCCTTCAAGATATTCAATATCATAAATAAATGAATCTAACTTTCTTTCAGCGGTAATTTTTGGATCGAGCTGTCTTATCGATCCGGCTGCTGCATTTCTGGAGTTGGCAAAAAGCAGTTCTTCTCTTTTTTCCCGTTCTTTATTTATCCTCTCTAAATCTCCTTTTTTCATCCAACATTCTCCCACAACAATGATGTCAATTTCCTTATTTAATCTTAGTGGGACACTTTGAATTGTTTTTACTTGCTCAGTGACATTTTCTCCGATAATCCCGTCTCCGCGAGTTGCTGCCTGAATAAGCCTCCCCTTTTCATAAGTCAAAATTATTTTAAGCCCGTCAATTTTTATTTCTGCGCAGTAATCAAAAATGATTTGAGATTTATCATTTCTTATTCTCAAACCTTCTCTCTCAACTTTCTTTTCTAAAATCCGAGTATTTCTTTCTTCCCAATTTTTTATTTCTTCCAGGGAAAAAGCATCGTCCAGCGACCACTGGCGATTTTTATGCCTGACTTTTTGAAATTTATCAAGCGGTTTTCCTCCGATTCTCTGGCTTGGAGAATCCTGACTTTGAAGCTTAGGATAGTTATTTTCCAGTTCCCGAAGCTCCCGCATCAAGGAATCATAAATTTCATCGGAAATCTCCGGATTGTCCAAAACATGATATTCATACCGCATCCGGTCAATTTCTTTGCGAAGCTTTTCTATTCTATTTTTGGCTTTAATATCATCCATATATACATTATACACACAAAAAAGCAGGTTTCAAACCTGCTTTCACAAATGATCTTTTATTTTTTTCAAAAGAAATCGGCTAATTCCATTATTCAACTTTGCAACAAACAGCATAGGCGGTCATTGTTCCAATTCCGGAACATGCCCAGCCATTAGAAGAAGGAATGCTTGCGGGTAATATCTCCGCCTGAAGAAGGAGGTGTTCTCGGGCGTGGTCAACGCCGGACTTTCGCATAAAATTGATAAAGATTCAGTTGGTTATGGAAAGATAGATTAAATTGTTAATGAATGATTTCATTATACCAGTTAGGACAATTTTCAAGGCAGGTCCTTTTTGATTAGATAGGAAAAAGCCGGATTCTAAACCCGGCTTTTCAATATTTATTTGAAAATGTTTTTTTACAGCGTAGTCGCCGTCACAGTCACATCCACATCATAGGTACCGGTAGGCTGGAATTTGTTGGATCCGATTTCCGCTCCAAAGAGAAGGGTTTCACTGTCTCCTTCCTGGGAAGTTTCGGTAGTGCGGGTGATTATCTGGTAAGGGGAAGTTGAGATGTTGAGCCAGTTTCCTTCTGAGTAGGTATCAGCACTTCCCCAGGTATCTGAATCATAGGTGGTGCTTCCCGATTTTAATTTGGCTCCCCACTCACTTTCAGTGGCGCCAACGCTCCAGTTTTCCGGTGTATCGGGAGTTATTGGGGTATAGGCGGTTATCTGGTCTCCGGTTCCGTTTTCCAGGTAAGCGGTAGAAGCTTGCCAAGAAAGGGCGTATCCGGTGGAATTGTTGGTACTTACCGTACAAAGAGCTTCGTTGGTAGTTAGACTTGATTGTCCGGTACCGGTAATGGTACCCATATTTATGCTATCGCTGCAAGTAAGGGAGATGGTGGCATCGAGACCTAGATTAATATTGGTACTCGTATTGGCAGAAGGCATTATTCCTCCGGTGGAATTGGCAGCTATGGAAGAGTTCTGAACAAGTGCTACAAAACTTCCGTTTCCATAGCCTAGTGCACTCCAAGCAGCAGAAGCAGGCAGGCTTTCCTGCATCCAATCTATTCCGTCCAAAGATATCGCCGAAATGTTGGAGTTCATAGCAGTTGCAACAAACATTCCGTTGCCATAGGCCACTGACATCCAGCAACCGGAATATGGCAAAGTTCTCTTAGCCCAAAGAGCTCCATCTGAGGAAGTAGCAGCTATATTTGATGAGTTTGAAATGTGGTCAACTGCCAGAAAAATTCCATTGCCGTAAGTTATAGAATTCCAATTGCCAAAAACCGGCATATCAAACAGCATCCATGTAAGTCCATAATTTGTTGATCTGGCAGCTTGCCCATAACTATCTGAAACAGCCACAAAAGTTCCGTTACCATCGGTAGCTACAGATCTCCATGATGCATACGCAGGCAAAGTTCTCTGGGTCCAATTAATTCCGTCAGTTGATGTTGCAGCCACGGTTCCTGTTGCAACAGCAACAAATGTACCTCCCCCATAAGCCACGGAAGACCAACTGGCATTTGCAGGCAAAGCATCCGTATGAGTTGTCCAGTTTATTCCATCCGAAGATGTTGCGGATAGTCTGGAACCAGATCCTACAGCCACGAAAACATCATTTCCGTAAGTTACCGACATCCAATAGACACTTGAAGGCAGAGCTCTTTGAGTCCAATTTATTCCGTCAGTTGATGTTGCAGCCCTATTTGTCCCACTACCGGAAACTGCCACAAAAGTACCATCGCCATAAGCCACCGAATTCCATATAGAACCTTCAGGCATAGTTCTCTGTGTCCAACTGAAATCTTCTCCTTTGGCAAAATTGAAATTAAAAAACAATCCCAAAACGAGAGCAGGGATTGCAAACTTAGCCAATATTCTTGATTTTAGCTTTTTATTTTTCATTTTTGTGTTTTTTGTTTTTGACTTAAACAGACTTTGATTTTTTAAAATATTCCTACAGCGTAGTCGCCGTAAAGGTCACATCCACGTCATAAGTGCCAGTAGGCTGGAATTTGTTGGATCCGATTTCCGCTCCGAAGAGGATGGTTTCATTTGATCCTACTTGGGAAGTCTCGGTGGTTCGACTCACGACTACGAAAGGAGAGGTGGCGATGTTAAGCCAGTTGCCGCTGTAGGAGTCGGAGCCGTCCCAGATTTCGTCTCCGGTGATGTCGGGATCGTTAGAGGTGGTTTTGATTCTGGCTCCCCAGGCACTTTCGGTGGAAGCGACGCTCCAGACTTCGGGAGTATCCGGGGTTTGGGGGGTGTAAGCGGCAATCTGG
>JAKLHP010000047.1 GCA_022710085.1 Patescibacteria group bacterium
ATCGTTGATCCGGTTAGCCGGAATAGATTTGATAAGTTTCTCTGCCGTATCGCCATGAGGATCTACGTAAGCCACTCCTTTCCCATTTTGAATATCCTGAATGACCATCGTTTCCAGAAGGTTCGTTTTTCCCATACCAGTCTTTCCTATTACATACATATGCCGGCGCCGATCATCGGTTTTTATGCCAAACACTCTTTCTTGATTCCGGAAATTAGTTTTTGCGAAATATGTTACTTCTTCCATTTTTTCTATTTTACAGGTAAATTAGCTGGCGCGCCGCCAAGTTTGGCTTCAACTCGAGGAATGGATGGAGCCATGGCTGACATATCTGGCGGATGGAAAATTGTGGCCAATTCCGCCGTGCTCATTTTGAAAGTTACTCCGGTCCAATCTCGGTCAACATATCTTTGAAAAAGTATCCTTTGGCGATATCTGAGTCTTGGCTTGACCATAAAGTACCAGGCATATGTCTTGGTTGAATCTTCAATTGAAATTCCACTTGTATTCTGATCGGAAAACTGCTTCATTGCTCCCCAGAAACCACCAACCACACCTGGTTTATCAAAATTTTCTCTTTTTCCGATATAAACAAACCTGATCTTTGTTTCAAAAAAAACCCTTCCCACATTTTCTTCAAGGGATTTTAATTTTTCCCTTTCTCCGGGAGTAAGACGAAATTCCAAGGGCTGTTGATCTTTTTTCTTCTCTTCGGGAAATTCAACCACGCTGGTAAAAGCTTTGAAAATATTTCCAAAAATATCACCAATATCTTGAATCATTTTTTCCGAAGTTGTTTTTGATTTTTCTTTTCTTCCAGCAATAAATTCAACGTAATCTTTGGCTTTTGAATAATATGAGCTTTCTTTAACTGGATTAACCAAGATCTGAAACCAGACTTTTTGATTGGGTCCCAATTTTCCTAAAATTTCAAATATCGAAGAAAGGGGATCAATCATCTTTCCGGTTACATCTTCCTGAAAACGATGATATGTCCTAATCGGCATCGGATCTTCTTCGGTAAGCTTGGCATCAGCTCCCCAAATCTCCCAGTGTTTATTGGGAACAATCCTGGGAACCTTGTCTACATAATCATCAACTTCGACAACCTGAGCATCAGGATATTGGGCATATATATTGGCTTCGATGATTCCCTTGTCCCACTTTGGAATCCTGACATAAAAATGTATTTCTCCGCTATCTCCAACCAATTCAAAGGAGAACCATTCAATAAATCTCCCTTTTAGATACTTTTCATTGTTGGGAATCGTCGTATCAACCCCGTGAATTCCGCTAAAAAACGACTCCATTAGTTTCGGACTTTTTTCGATGTTTTGAGGAGGAATAATTTCAAGAAGAATTTTATCCACAGATCCCCAATATCTCCTGCGAACATGATCCATCCAAAGCGCCTTAAAAGCCCAATAGAAAAACGGCGGAAGAATAATAAACCAGACATAGGTAAAAGCTTTTCCTAATGTTCCAGCAACTTCCGCGACATCTTTTATGGTAGAAGATATGATATCCATTTTGTTTTTGCCCTTATTAAATTTCGCTTTACTTGAACCCCGTCGTTGCGGAGTCTAATAAGGGCTGAGTTTCTGTTTTATTTTCTGATAAAATACTGATCTTTTTCCACTTTCTGAAAAAAATTATTAAGATTAATGAGAATCGTTGATTTTTTAACTTTTCTGACAGATAAAACCTTGCTGATAACCTCATCTCTTTCCAGGGGTTTATTGCTTTTTTTGAAAATATCTTCCAGAACTTCTTTAACGGTTCCTCTTTGATATCCCCATTCGGAAAGAGCATAAATTCCCCTTCCTACCAGAATGAATCTTTTGTCTCTTATTAATTCGTTGTGAACAGTCTGAGGATGGGTTTTCTCTTTTTTATTCAGCTTGTGCTTATCGATCAAAGAAGCAATCTCTCTGAAATGTAACGGCTTTCCGGTTTCTTTGAGAATAAGATATATTTTTTCCCTGGTTCCTTTCGGATTGATTTCATCCCAGGAAGCAAGTCCCCATTTTCCAAAATTTCCTTTCTTGATTTCACTGGAAACACTAAGATAGTTGATAATTTTTTCCTGGCTGATTTCGATTTTATCCAGATTACTAATCTCATTGAAAAGGTCTTCGTGGGATAAAGGACTTTGGATTTTGTGAAGGACTTCCTTGGCCAAATTTTTCACTTTTCTCCATTCGCTTAATTCAAAATCATGAATTGCCCAAGATTTTTCAAGCTCTTGAGGAATTTCTTTTTCATTGACATTATCAAAAAGCTCAAGAAAAAACTTAAGAGCTCCTCTTTCCTTGTGCTCCATTTCTGCCAAAAGGAGTTCTTCTTCTTTTATTATACCATTTTTTTCTTTGATGGTAAATCTTATTCTATCCTCAACCTTGAAAAGAGTTTCATGTTTTCTTTTCTTTATTTTCTTGACTGTTTCCCTAATTATTTGCCTAACTCTCTCTCGAGTAATTTCATACTCCTTTCCGATTTCTTCAAGAGTCTTTGTTCGGCCATTATGGATGCCGTAACGCCCCAAAATGATATCCTTTGGTCTCTCTGAAAGTTCCAAAAAAATATTTTCTAAAGCCAGAAAATAGCTGAATTTTGATTCAGTTTGCTTGTTTTTAGCCGCTTGTGATTTTATAGTTTTCATCTATTAAAACATTAATTTTTACCGTCAAGATAGATTAGCACATATTTTGTTATTTTGTCAAGACTTTTGAGAAGTTTTCATTTATGCAATCAAAAAACTCTCCTTTTCCAGAGAGTTGTTTGAAAGATTTATAATTCCTATTTTCTAATTTCAACTTTCAAGTCTTTTTCAAGATTTTCAGTTATTTTTTTCATAATTTCATCAACTTCTTGATTTTTAAGCGTCCGGTCATCTGCACCAAAGATTATGTGAAAAGCAAAACTGGTTTTTTCTTCAGGAAGATCAAAAATATCAAAAAGATCAACGTCTATTATTAATTTCATTCCGCTTCCTTGAATAATGTCTAGAATATCCTCTACCCTGACTTCAGGCTCAGCGGTCATGGAAATATCTCTCATTGAAGTTGGAAATTTTCGAAGAGGCTTAAATTCCCTTTCTCCCTCGGAAACCTTGCGGAGAATTTCCATATCAATTTCGAAAATTGCCACTCTTTTCTTGATTCTAAATCTTTCCAAAACTATCGGGCTCATTTCGCCAACATAACCAATCAATTCCTCGCTTCCTTCAATTTCTATTTCCGCAAATCTCGTTTTATGCCAAATCAAAGGGATCTTCTCTTCTGAATTTTTGAATTCATCAAAATAATGGTCTTCTATCCCTAATTTGTTAAAAATCAAATCCACATATCCCTTGGCTTCATAAAAATTATTTCCTTTTTTTGATTCATCCGAAACTATTGCCCCTACCAGCATATTTTTTTCTTCAGGGAGACTGCCGTCTTTCGGGATATATATCCTTCCAATTTCAAAAATCTCAATTTCTTTAAAATTTTTCAAGTTTTCCTTGATATTATTGAGTATTCCAGGAACAAGGCTGACTCTCATAAGCGCCTGCTCTGGGTTAATCGGATTTTCAAGTTCCAGATGTTTCTGAGACAATCCGGCCATTTCAGCATCATTCTTTCCGTAAAAAGAGTAGTTATAAACTTCAGAAAATCCAGCTCCCACCAAATAATCTCTGATTGTTTTTTCAAATTGTCTTTCTTCGTCCATTTTGGCAGGCTGTACGGGATAAAAAGGCACCGTGGAATTTATTTTTTCATATCCGTAAATTCTCCCGATTTCTTCAATGATATCTTCCTGAGTTTTCAGATCTATCCTGAACGTGGGAATTTCAATTTCCAGCATTCTTCCTTTTTTCTTAGTTTTCAGTTGAAGCGATTCGAGAATATTTATTATTGTTTTTTCCGGAATTTCTTCTCCCAACAACTTTCCGACATATGCTAAATCCAACTTTATCTTCCACTTTTCAACCGGTTTTGAATACACGTCAACCACCCCCTCGATTTTTCCACCATAAGATTCGACAATTTCAATAATTCTGGCCATTGCAATTTCAGCCACATTAGGATCAATTTCTTTCTCAAAACGGTCAGAGGCCTCAGTTTTGACCTTTAGTCTCATTCTAGTTTTTCGGATTGAAGTTGAATTGAAGTTGGCAGATTCTATAACAATTTTTGTTGTATTTTCGTTAATCCCGCTATTTTCTCCTCCCATCACTCCGGCAACTGCCAGAGCCCTGTCTTTGTTAGTAATCAGCAGATCCTCATCGAAAAGTTCCTTGACGCTGCCATCAAGCAATGTTATCTTTTCATTTTCAATAGCTCTCCTTACAAAAATATTGACTCTTTCATCATCTTTAATCTGATCGAAGTCAAAAGCATGAAGCGGCTGCCCGAGCTCAAGCATCACATAATTTGTCGCATCGACAATATTATTAATCGGATTGATTCCAAGGGAATTCAACCTGCTTTTCATCCAAGTTGGTGATTCTTCAATTTTAATATCAGTCATAACTGCGCCGATATATCTTGGACAAAGATACTGATCTTGAATTTTTATTGATAATTTATCTGTCTTTTTTCGGTTGAGCTTTATTTTTTTATAATAATCAATTTTTTTACCATCCAACGCTGAAATTTCTCTTGCTATCCCAATATGACAAAGAGCATCGTGACTTCTGTCAGGAAGAACTTTTATTTCAAGAATGGCATCGTCCAGGTCCAGTGCTTTGGTCAATTTTTCCCCTATTTCCGCATCTTTTCCCAAAATCAAAATTCCTTCGTGGCTTTTTCCCAGACCCAACTCATCCTCCGCACAAAGCATTCCGAACGATTTTATTCCCCGGATTTCAGCTTCTTTGATGACTATTCCGTTTTGAAGTTTCGCTCCGACAAGTGCCACTGGAACTTTGTCATCAACTTTAATATTCCAAGCCCCACAGACAATATCCAATTTTTTATTGCCAATGTCGATCTTTGTTAACTGCAACTTGTCCGCATTCGGATGTTTTTTTATTTCAAGTATTTTCCCAACTACGACATTTTCCAATCCTTTTCCTTTTTCCTCAATGCTTTCAACTTCAAAAGAATGCATCATGATTAAATCAGCCATTTGTCCGACGGTTTTATTGGTTTCGCTTAATTCTTTGAGCCAATTATAGCTGTATTGCATATTTAAAATTGTTTAATGAATCGGAGATCTCCGCTATGAAATAACCTAATATCACTAATTTTATACTTCATCATAGCCAATCTTTCCAGGCCAAATCCCCAAGCAAATCCCTGATATTTATTTCTTGGATATCCTGAGGCCACAAAAACATTCTGATTTACCATTCCTGCTCCGCCCAATTCAAGCCAGCCATTGTTTTTGCAGGCCCGACATCCTTTCCCTGAGCACATCAGACAGCTTATATCAAATTCAAATCCAGGCTCCACAAAAGGGAAGAAACTTGGCCTGAGCCTTACTTTTATATCTTTATTGAAAAATTTGGAGAAAAACTGTTCGCCTATATATTTAAAATTAGCCACACTGACATCTTCCCCTACCACCAAAGCTTCAAATTGATAAAAAGTATGTTCGTGGGTGCTGTCAGTTGCTTCTCTCCTGAAACATTTTCCGGGAGAAATTATCCGAAACGGAGGCTCATTTTTTTCCATATACCTTATCTGAACCGGTGAAGTATGAGTCCTCAGAAGCATATGATCTAATTTTTCTTCCGGCTTTATCCAGAAAGTGTCCCATTCATCTCTAGCTGGATGATCCTTGGGAATATTCAACGCATCGAAATTATAATGTTCAGTCTCAACTTCAGGACCATCTGCAACTTCAAATCCCATCCCTGTAAAAATATCCTCGATTTCATTCCTCACTTGGCTAAGAATATTGAGATGCCCTCTCTTTTTTCTTTTTCCCGGAATGGTAATGTCTATCTTTTCGCTTTGAAAATCGAAATTGCTTTCGGAAATTATTCTTTCGTATTTCTTGAGATTATCTTCGATTTCTTTTTTGGCTAAGTTGGCTGATTTTCCAATTTCCTTTTTCTCTTCCTCAGAAAGATTCTTCAAATTCTTGAGAATTTGATTAAATTCACTGTTCCTTCCTAGATATTTTTTTTCCAAATCAAAAATTTCTTCTTTAGTCTTTACCTCGGAAATTTCTTCAATAGCTTTGTTTTTAATCTCAATTATCTTGCTTTGCATAATTTTTTGTAGCAGGGAGAACTTATTTGTTCTCCCCTTGTTTTAAACTCGATTCACTCCTTTCTTAAGGGCTTCCGCGATAGCTTCTCCCCTTGTCGGAATTTTTCTTCCGCCCAATCTTGGAGGCCATTCTCCGAAATGGGATTCTGCGTTAATTACCACAAGACACTTGTTTCTGCGGGAAATTTTGATCTTGTCTTCAATGTTACCTATCTTTTCTTCATACAAAAATTCCTTCATATCCACCTCCGTTCTGATTTTTT
>JAKLHP010000048.1 GCA_022710085.1 Patescibacteria group bacterium
TTATTTTTTTGGCCCGAAAAAAGGGAATAACAATAAACCAGGAAATGGTCGACCATGATTTAGGAAGAAAAATCGAAGAATATGGGAGTGCTGAAAATTTGAAAGCTAATTTAGAAAGGCTTTACGGATGGACAGTCGCTGATTTCAAAAATAAAATTGTGAAGCCGGACCTTTATAAGCAGGAATTGGAAAAAATGTTTTTAACACAGGACGATTCCGCAAAGAAATCCAAAGAACAGATAGAAAAAGCTAAGCAAGAACTCGACGATAAAAAGCTTTTTGTCGAAGTGGCCAAGTCATATTCCCAGGGTTCGACTGCCAGTGAAGGAGGAGAGCTTGGATGGTTCAGAAAAGAACAGCTCATTTCAGAAATTTCAAATATTGCCTTCTCGATGGAGAAGGGGAAACGAAGTGAAATTCTGGAAAGCCCGCTTGGATTTCACATTGTGGAAATTGAAGACAAAAAAACAGAGAACGGCCAGGAACTTGTCAGGATCAGACAGATTTTTACTCCCAAGAAAATTTTTGCGGAATTCCTGACAGAAGAAATGAAAAAAATGAATTTTGTTGTCTTGATGAAAGATTATCATTGGGATAACGAGAAGATGAGAGTTGAATTCAAAAGCCAAGAAATGAAAGATTTTGAAAAAGAAATAATGGAAAACTCTCAAGGAGATGCTTCGGTAATATTTTAAACAGCCAAAAAGCAAGTTGCGATCATCAAACAAACCCCTGATAAAACAATGACGCTTTTATTCATTGACTATTGGAATTTGGATATTATTTGGAGATTAGCATCTTGATAATTGGTCATCATCATATTTTATGTCAAAACCAAAAATCAACCAGGAGATTTGCATCGGTTGCGGAACCTGTGAATCGGTCTGCCCGCAAGTTTTCAAAGTAGAGAACGGCAAGGCGGAAGTTATCGCCGAAGATTGCAAAGATTGTAATTGCGAAGAAATCGCCAGCAGCTGCCCGGTAAATGCCATTTCTATTGAAGAATAGCGGATCATGTTATGCGTCATCCTTTCAGACTGGTTAGTCGTATAAATTAATATAAATAATATATAAAAATAAATTTCATCCAGATCTATTCCTTGCAAAGGGAATAGGTTTTGAATGTTCAAAACCATATGGAAGAAATAAAAAACGACCCGCAAAAAATCAACAAAACAAAACCTGCGTCTTTTAAATCAGCAATAGCCATAGCTATCATTCTTTCCATAATTTTTTCTTCTTTTTTCGGAGCAGTTTTCGGATTTATGGGAGGAAAAATTTCTGACAAATTATTTTCGAAAATAAGCCAGAAATTAGGAAAAAATATCGGACAGAAAGATGGAAGTCTATTTTCGGAAAGCAGAGAACGAATCGTTGAGGAAGATTCTGCAGTAATCGATGTGGTAGAAAAATCATCTCCGGCAGTAGTCAGCATCGTCATTACCAAAGATGTCACAAAATACAAAAGTTTTTTTGAAGATCCCTTCGGGTTTTTTGATGAAATGAACGGATCGTCCCAGGGAGTAACGGAAAAGCAGAAAGTAGGAGGCGGCTCGGGATTCATTATCAATTCCAATGGCATGATTATCACCAACAAGCACGTTGCAAGCGATCAAAGTGCTGATTATACCGTTATTACCAATGAAGGCAAGGAATATCCTGCCAAAGTTTTAGCCAGAGATCCAGTCAAAGATATTGCCGTCATGAAGATAGATGGAGAAAATTTTCCCACCCTGGAACTGGGAGATTCTGACAGCTTAAAAGTCGGCCAAACAGTGATTGCTATCGGAAACTCACTGGGAGAGTTTTCCAATTCCGTAAGTAGGGGAATAATTTCAGGCCTCAGGAGAAATGTTACAGCCGGATCAGGATTGGGCCAGACCGAACAGCTTACCAACATAATCCAGACAGATGCTGCCATCAATCCCGGAAATTCAGGCGGACCGCTTTTGGATGTCAGCGGAAAAGTAATCGGGGTTAATGTGGCCATGGCTCAGGGAGCAGAAAATGTCGCTTTTTCCATACCATCAAACCAGATTAAAAAAATGGTTGAACAGGTCAAGGATACCGGAAAAATTTCTTCTCCGTTCCTGGGAATAAGAAGCATTGCCATCAGCCAAACAATCCAGAAAGAAAACAATCTTCCTTTTGATTACGGCGTCTTGGTTACCAGGGGAGAAAAAATTACTGATTTTGCCGTAATTCCCGGATCTCCTGCCGACAAAGCAGGGCTTGTGGAAAATGATGTCATTCTGGAAATAAACGGAAAAAAGATCGACGCCAAAAACCAGCTGACTGAAATGATTTCCAACTTTAATGTTGGCGATGAAATAACTTTAAAAATATGGCACAAAGGAGAAACCAAGGATGTAAAAGTAAAACTGGAAGAAAGAAAATAGATCATAATATTACCAATTAATTTAATATGTTTTTTCACCTAAAATCACTGATATATTCGATTTTATTCCTTGCAACGCTTGGAGTTCTTATTTTTAATGAAAATCTTTTCTGGTATGTTTCGATTTTCCTGATTGTTTTTTCAATATTCGTTTCCCAAAAAGCGGACAAAGGGAAACATTTTTATCTGATATTAGCCATATTCTCAATCTCAACGACTATGATTTTCTATCTTATCGATGAGAGCTTAATCAGGGGAATATTTTCTATCTTGGCTTCTTTGGTTTATTATTTCATTTTGTTGGGAACATTCAGGCTTAGGAGTTATTCCAAAGACCAAACAGCCAGAGGGATAGTTTCCGGAACTCTTTTTGCCAATTTCTTCCTTTTTTATGCCGGTTTTTACGGGCTTTACATAAATTTTTCCATTCCTCTTTGGTTCCTGATGTTTGTTTTTCTGACTGTTACTTTTATCTTAAGTTATCGCTATTTCAGTCTCATATCTTCTGAAAAGATGAAAATTCTGAGCTACAGCCTCATTTTGGGAACAATGATGGCGGAAATCTCTTGGGTAATCAGCTTCTGGCCTTTCGGCTACTTGACAATCGGAGTCATTGCCCTTATCTTCTATTATATGTTTTGGGATATTGCCCAAAGCTATTTTATTAATAAAATATCTAGGAGGCGCATAGTTGTTAACTTGATATTTTTTAGTCTCATCATCGGACTAATTCTTGTAAGTTCAAGGTGGCAACTGGCAGTTTAATTATGAATTTCAAAAAGACGTTAAAATTTGTATCCATCGTTATTTTTATTTTCCTAATTGGAGGAATCGGATCGGTATTTTTTCAGTACTACATTTTTCCTAAGATCAATTCTTCAGTCCTGTTTTCCAAATATGGCTTATTTAAGAGAATCTCCGAAAATGTGACCATCGTCAATAAGACTGAGGAAGTGGTAGTAAAAGAAGAAAGCTCGGTAAACAAAATAGCGGCTCAGGCTTCTGCGGCAGTTGTTGGCATAAGTTCATTTTCCGAAAAAAATAAGGTTTCCGGAAATTATCCAAGTGGGATTAAAAATGGAAACGGGATTATTGTTACTTCTGACGGACTGATCGCCACTTACCGAAAAGCGATTGTTGAAAATGATTCCCAGTATGAAGTCCGCCTTTTTAACGGATCGACTTTTGAAGCTAAGCTTGTCGGAATTGATGAGTTTACCAACCTTGCTTTTCTGAAAGTAGACGCCTCCAACCTTTCAGCAATTTCTTTTTCCAACTCCAACGACCTGACTCCGGGAAGAAAATTGATAGCCATCGGGAGCTCGTCGGAAGATTATCAGAACAGATACGCTGGAGGAATTCTGAGCAACATAAACAAAACTTTCAACATTTCAGGAAAAACCCTTTCTTCTTCGGAAAAATTGGAAGGAGTTTTTGAAACTGATTTCCTGAGCCAAAAAGAGTATATCGGCGGGCCGGTAATCGATTATAACGGTGAACTGGTCGGAATTATTGGATCCGTTACAATCGATAATCAGGAAAATTTCTTCCAAATTCCTTCCAATGTGGTAAGGAATACTATGGATATCGCCGTAAAAAACGAATTTGAATTAAGGCCTTACCTCGGAATATATTATCTTCCCATAACGAAAACTTATGCCAAAATAAATAATCTTCCGAGAGACAAAGGAGCTCTGATTTATTCTCCTTCCGGAAAACAAGGATTGGCCATCATTTCCGGATCTCCGGCTGAAAAAGCAGGATTGAAAATAAACGACATAATAACTTACGTTAATGAAAAGGAAATCAATCTGGAAAATCCATTATCTGATATTTTGAGCCAGAGCAAAAAAGGAAGCGAGGCTGAATTTACCGTTATCAGAGAAAAACAGGAATTAAAAATAAAAGTAACCCTTTAAGGTTAGAAAATAAAGGAATTTTCATTATAAATCAGACAAAAAGAAGGCTATTGACAAAATAGCCTTTTTCTGCTAATATTCAGTGTTCGTAATGGGTATTTAAAAATACAATAAAATGGCGTTTTTGAGGGATAAAAGGCTATAACTTTAAAGTTTAATTGTAATAGCTTTATACCCCGCTGAAAAGCGGTTTATATATGAAGTTACTTAAAAACAGAATATTTTCTTTCTGTTAATATAGATATTTCACTAAGGGGTGGATTATGAAAAAAACAGTAATTGCTGCTGTTATAGTTTTTATCTCTTTTTTTCTTGTGCAGGCAGTATATGCACAGGAGAGTATCGAAAATACCGAGAGGGTCTATGAGTCGGTTGCACTGTCGTCAATCGACCTCAATGATCTTGAAGGAAAGCCGATGACGGCTATCGCAACTCCGATGTTCAAGTCTCCGTGGATCGGGGACGGACTCGGAGTTTATCTCGTTGATGAAAGCGGGAAAGTAGCCGAGAAACCGCTCGTCAGGAAGGTCTGGCGGACCGTGGTTACCGATGGCGAGGATTATTTTCTTTGTCCGGCCGTAATCAACAGGTTCGGAACCTACCTGTTCACGGTGTGCCCAGGAAGGTCTGGGCTTGATTTCGGCGGCAAGAAAAGCGCGATTGTTTCTGGAAGCGGAAAGTATGCACTGACCGCAACCGGAAACATTGTCGAGTTCAATTTCGAAAAATTCCAGGAAGACAAGGAATACCGGAAGGAATTTTTCGAGAAAAATCTCTCCCAGATTCAGAGGGAGAGTTTGATCGATGTTTCGCCTAAAACGGAGATCGGCAAGGCTTTTGTCTCCGATCTTCGAAGAATGTTTCCCCGAGAGTACTACGTGAAGGGAAAAATGGTGTCTGTGGATATGGACATCGGCGAGCTCAAAAAGCTCGCAAGTACCAGCAATAACTCGAAATATATGCGTCGGGTGGTAGAAAAGGGAGGATTGCCGAATGTCGGCGCTTCCAGCATTCTTTTTCCGCCCGCCGCTGCCGTTGAACTGGCCAGGATGTTTTTTGTCTGGATAGCCGCGGCAACAGACGATACTCTCAATGGAAGCTTCTTCGAGAGCAAAGTCACCGGTTACCAAGCCGGACAGGCAATGAGCGGATATCTCGCCAATTGCCAAGAGGAGATTGACTACCTCGAAAAATATATTTCCGCAAGGGAAAGGAGATAGATATGAAAAAGATCATGGGACTGGTAATAGCCATAGTGCTATTTGCAGTCCTGGGACTCGGGACTGCATTTGCAGCAACATTGCAGCACGAAGTAGAGAAGGACAATACCCTGTGGGGAATTTCCCAGAAGTATTACGGAACCCCGCTGAAGTGGAATAAAATCGCGAAGGATAACGGGATCACAAATCCCAAAAAACTCCGCGTGGGCACAGTTCTGAACATTACCGAAACTGAAGAAACATCAAAGGTTTCGGATTGCAGCAAAACCTCCGCGCCTGCTATGGCGCCGGTAGCAATAGAAAAGATCGAAAAAAAGGCCGAAGTTACAACGAAAACGGCTGATTCGAATAAAGAAACAACGGCAATCCCTGAAAAGGGATACCGGCTGTACATAATGGAGGAAACAAAGAAAGACGGCGCAGAAGTGAAGAACGCCGCCCGTTGGTTCGGCCGCTCCAAGATAGACTCGATGGTCGGAATGAAACAGAACTTCGGTTCCGGATCAACAACCAGCTATCGGGCTGACATCACCGTTTATCCCTATCGCTGGGAAGCAGGTGATGGCCTGGCCGGCATTGGACTTGGATACAAGTTCAATGGCTGGAAAGGAGTCGAACAGTCAATCGGAGAACGCCACCTTGGCAAACTCTCCTTCGACTGGGAAAACAAGAAGTACCGCTTTACTCTTTCCGCTCTTGGTGGGGCAATGAGTGAGCGGGGCAGGAATTGGAAAAATTCCTACGACCTTCTGGGCGGAGGCGCATACTTCCGCTCCAACAATGAAGGTCCTTGGTTTCCCAAAACCGAGCTCTGGGGCCAGATGCTTCACGCATCCGGTGGCAGCGGGCTCAGCGAGCTCGTCGATGTAGGCGGCCGGCAG
>JAKLHP010000049.1 GCA_022710085.1 Patescibacteria group bacterium
AATTTTTCATCACCAGAAAAATCCGTCAATGCCCTAAATAAATATTACTCTTGGAATTTATTCAAAAAAGCGGCGGCAGAAGATTATGAAGCGAACAAAAGAGGAATTTCTGAAAGAAGGGAATTGATTTTGAAAATAATTGGAAAAGTCAGATCAGAAAATCGGAAGGTTTTGTTTTTCTCAGAAGCCAAAGAAGTGATGGATATTTATAGCATCAAAACCGTAGACTTCCAGGAAATTGATCCGAGAAGCGACTTGGAAATAGATTTTCCTCTGGTTATCAAGGTTGATAGTGAAAAAGTTCTTCATAAGACCGACAAAGAAGGAGTGATTGTCAATATTAAAGATGAAAAAGATCTCAAGGAAGCCTACGAAAGGATGTCCTTAAATTTTCCGGGAGAAAAAATCATCCTCCAGCCGATGGAAAAAATAAAAACAGAACTGATATTGGGAATAAAAAAAGACGAAACCGTTGGACCAGTAGTAGTTTTTGGCCTAGGTGGAATTTATACGGAAATATTTAAAATGGTAGACTTCATCATTCCTCCGGTTAGCGTACAAGAAATAGAAAAAATGGTCTCCAGGAGTCCGATAAAATTTCTTTTCCGGGAAAATCGCGGACAAAAACCTTATGATCTCGGAGAAATTTCCCAAATTTTGTTTAATTTTTCTCTTCTAGCTACAGAAAATCCAGAAATAAAGGAACTTGATATCAATCCCTTGCTAATTTATAATGACAACAGTCCGGCCTTAGCCGTTGACGTCAAAATAATCATTTAAAACAAAAATATGGAAAGAAGAAGGAAAATCCTAGTCGTTGACGATGACGAGCCAACAAGGCAAATGTATGCTAATCTTTTCAAGGAAGCTGATTTCCAAGTAATTGAAGCAGTCGATGGACTTGAAGGACTGGAAAAAGCCAGTAGAGAAATTCCCGACGCTATCTTTACCGGAATCATAATGCCCCGAATGGACGGATTTACCATGATAGAATCTCTCAAGAAGAACATTCCGACTTCCAATATTCCGGTTATCATCTCGTCCCACATGGGACGCGAGGAAGACAGACAAAAGGCCAACGTCTTGGGAGCTAAGGATTTTATTATCAGAGACTTCACTACCCCGAAAAAGGTATTGGAAAAAGTCAAAGCTCTTTTCGTGGAAGGAAAGGAATATCGGCTGGAAATTGATACCTCCTCAATGGATGCCCAGAAATTAGCCCAGGATTTAGGAATCAATAATAGTTTCCAGTGTATGGAGTGCGACGAGAAGCTTATATTTAAAGTATTCTCCGGAAATAAAAAAGATAGGGGAATGGAAGCTCAACTTATTTGTCCTTCCTGTGGATGGCAAGCTAAGTAGTAAAAAACAAACCACAAATTCCAAACAGCAATCAATCACAAGCTGAAATTACAAAAATTTAAAAAGTTGTGTTTTTGTAATTTATTTGTGATTCGTGCTTTTATGATTTGGGATTTTTATTTTATGAACTGGAAAATAAAAGAAGATATTAAGATAGAAAAAAATGACTTACCCGATCTTCATCCGGTAATTTTGCAAATTCTTTCAAAAAGAGGGCTTGATGATTCCCAAAAAATAAATGAATTTATTTTTCCTGATTATGAAAAAGGCATTCTGGATCCTTTTTTATTCTCCGACATGGAAAAAGTGATGGAGAGAATCAGAATTGCCAAAGAAAACAAGGAGGCGGTGGCGATTTTCGGAGATTATGATGCTGACGGAGTAACTTCATCCGTAATTATTAAGGAAACCCTTGAAAAAATCGGAATTTCTCCGATTGTTTATATCCCCGATAAGAAATTAGAAGGTTACGGGATGAACCTCAAAGCCATCCAGGAATTCAAGGAAAAAAATATCAAATTAATCCTTACTGTGGATTGCGGAATCACAAACTTGGAAGAAACAGAAAAAGCCAATGAAAACGGGATTGATGTCATTATTACCGATCATCATCATGTTCCGGAAAAAATTCCCAAGGCTTATGCAATAATAAATCCCCATCTTGAAAATTCGGGTTATCCGTTTTTGGAACTTGCCGGTGTGGGAGTTGCTTTCAAGGTTGTGGAAGCACTTTATCGAAAATTCCTGCCGGATAAAATCGAACAGCTCAAGTGGATACTTGATCTTGTCGCTATCGGAACAGTGGCTGATTGTGTTCCGCTTATCAAGGAAAATCGAACTATAGTTAAATTCGGCTTGATTGTGCTTTCCAAGACCAGGAGACTGGGGATGCTCGAACTCTTTAAGGTAGCTCGACTGGAAATCGATGAAAATAATTTGCCGGATTCAAGAAAAATCTCTTTCCAGATTGCCCCTCGAATCAATGCCGCAGGAAGAATGGATCATGCCAATACCGCTTTCAACCTGATCAAAGAGGAAAACCAGGTACAAGCCAGGAGTCTGTCCCTGGAGCTTGAAGGGAACAATCAGGCCAGACAAAAAGCAACCGCCCAGCTTGTGGATGAAATTCGGGTTCTCGCTGAAAATATGTTCAAGGATAAAAAATTTATTTTTGCCGTAGGCGAACATTTTCCGATCGGAATAGTGGGATTGGCAGCCGGAAGGATTTCTGATGAGTTTAACAAGCCAACGGCAGTCCTTAATAAGGGAGAAAAAGAAAGTCAAGGTTCATTCAGAAGCATTCCGCAAGTAAATATTATTGAGTCGATTGAAAAGTGTAAAAAGTATCTGGTCAAATATGGCGGACATAGCCAGGCTGCCGGAGTTACTGTTAAAAATGAAAATTTGAACAATTTTTTCGAAGAACTTGAAAAAGTAATCGAGGATGAACTTGAAAGCAAAGACATCTCCCCGGTTTTAGAAATTGATGCCGAAATTTTTCCTAAAGATCTGGATTTTGAGCTAGCAGAGAGCATCAAAAAATTCGAACCTTTCGGAGAGGGAAATGAAGAGCCGGTCTTTTTGATGAAAAACCTGATGGTCGATAATATAAAGAAGGTAGGAAACAAGGAAAAACATTTAAAATTATTTCTCAAGGCTAATGATGGAACTCCGAAAGTATTCGAAGCCATTGGATTTAACCTCACTAATGGCTTTAGTCATTTAAAATTAAACGATAAGATCGATACGGTTTTCAACATTTCTATTGATAGCTGGAATGGAAACAAAAAAATCCAGCTGAAATTAATCGACCTGAAGATAAAAATATGAGTTGGATAGTCTTATCCCTTCTGACAGCATTTTCTCAATCCTTAAAGGACGTATTCAGCAAGAAAAAACTTCACCGAATTGATGAATACTCAATTGCTTTCCTAATGGGAATTTTTTCAATTATTTTTGTTTTTATTTTTTTAATATTGGCGAAAAACACTTCTATGGAAAAAATTTTTCCTGATTCTGCAAGTGTCTTCTTTATTCCACAATTTGAAGAATTATCAGTTTCATTCTGGGAAGCCTTATTTATCAATGGAACTCTGAATTTAATCGCAACAGTTGTTTATCTCAAGGCCATAAAACATTCCGAACTTTCAGTTACAATCCCGATGCTTGCCTTCACTCCGGTGTTTTTAATTTTTACTTCCCCTATAATATTGGGGAAAAGCGAGTTACCCAACCTCGTAAGCCTCATGGGAATACTGCTTGTAGTCTTTGGATCTTATTTATTGAATATCAATGAATGCCATCTTGGATTTTGGAAACCTTTCCGTGCTTTACTAAAAGAAAACGGCCCAAGGCTTATGCTCCTCGTAGCTTTTATTTGGAGTATAACTTCTATTTATGACAAAGTTGGCTCAAGAGAAACTTCTTCTATTTTCTGGACATTGTCAGTTCATTTTTATATAAATATATTTATAGGAATCATTCTGATTTTCAGAAGATTAAAAAAAATAGAAACATTCAAAATAAGCCACATAAAGGAGATAATTCCCATCGGGCTTTTCAATAGTCTGACATCATTGTTTCAAATGACAGCGGTCCAGCTTGCGTTAGTAGCAAATATTATCTCAATCAAAAGAACCAGCATCGTAATTTCTACCATCTTCGGATATCTATTTTTCAGAGAAAAAAACATAAGATCAAGGATACTGGGAGCTTCAATAATGGTACTGGGTGTAATATTTATAACTTTGTCCTAAATTTATGAAAATTGCCTTAGTTCATGATTATTTAGTCCAATACGGAGGCGCAGAAAGAGTGCTTGAATGTTTCTGCGAACTTTTTCCCTATGCTCCGATTTATACTTTAGTATACGATAAAGATTCAATGCACGGAATCTTCAAGGAAAAGGACATTCGAACTTCCTACCTTCAAAAGATTCCTTTCGCTAGCAAACAGCATCGTTTGTTTCCGCCTCTCATGCCTTCCGCCATTGAAGAATTTGACTTTTCGAAATACGACGTCGTTCTTTCTGATTCAGCAAGTTATGCTAAAGGAATAATAACCGGACCAGAAACGCTTCATATCTGCTATATGCACACCCCGATGCGTTACGCCTGGGATGATTGCCAGAAATACACTGCGGATTTCGGGTTTCCTTCCTATGTAAAAAAAATTGTTCCTTTTATGATGAATTATATCCGTCTCTGGGACAGATTAAGCGCTGACCGGGTAGATAAATTTATTGCCAATTCTAATTTTGTCGCTAAGAGAATCAAAAAATATTACGGGAAGGAATCAGAAGTAATCAATCCTCCCGTATCGGTGAATAATTTCAGCGTCAGCAACAATCAGAAAGATTATTTTCTTATGGTAGGAAGACTCATTACCTACAAGCGCCATGATATTGCCATAAGGGCATTCAATGAACTGGGACTTCCTCTGAAGATAATCGGCCGCGGTCCGGAAATGAAAAAGCTTAAGAAAATGGCAAAATCCAACATTGAATTCCTCGGAAGAGTTCCGGATAAGGAAATGAATAAATTTTATTCCGAGTGCCGGGGATTCATTTTCCCTCAGGAGGAAGATTTCGGAATAGTTGCAATCGAGGCTTTTGCCTCAGGGCGTCCTGTCATTGCTTTTCGAGGAGGAGATATTCCGGAACATATGGAAGAAGGAAAGACTGGATTATTTTTCGACAAACAGACTCCTGAAGAAATCATCAAGACAATCAAAAATTTCAAAGATGAAAATTTTGATAAAAACTATATTAGATCAA
Source organism: Patescibacteria group bacterium (assembly GCA_022710085.1). Lineage (GTDB taxonomy): Bacteria > Patescibacteriota > Minisyncoccia > Moranbacterales > JAKLHP01 > JAKLHP01. The sequence continues at coordinate 5,138 of JAKLHP010000049.1, forward strand.
AATCATTGAGATTTGACAAGGAAGTATTTAAAGGTAAAATAAAGGAGTGTATCGAAAAAGAATTGCAAAGGCACAAAAATAAAAGCAATAATCCGTGCATTTAAACAAAAATATTAAATTTATGGAATTAAGAAATTTTTTAAAAATTTTTGCAAAAGGATGGATTTGGTTTATGATACCGGTTTTTTTGGCTGTCGGATCCGGAGTAGCTTATAAACAATATAGGAACTCAAGGCCGGTAAGCTATCAGATCGCTTTGCTTCTCAATGTTACCCGGTCAGGGATCCAGGTTACGGATGCTTATCGCTATGATGATTTTTACAGGTTGCAGGCCGATGAAAGATTTGCCGACACTGTTGTCCGCTGGATGGAGTCCCCAAGAATAATAACCAATATTTACAATGAAACCGGAATAGTTTCTGGGGGGATAGATCTCAAGGAACTTTCTCACGCTTTTAAAGCAAAAAGGCTGTCTTCACAAATGATAGACGTGAGATTTAATGCAGAAAGCGCCAGAGAAGCCCAGGACATTTCCGAATCATTGGTTAAAACGATAAATGATGAGTCCAAACAGTTAAACCAATACCAAAAAGAAGATAATTGGTTTAAAGTTATTGTCGATGAGCCGGTAATAAAAGAATTTAAAGTCAGGTGGAAGGATGTCTTGCCGATTTCTATCGCTTCAGGAGTATTTCTGGGTATTTGGGTAGTATTGATAAAACATTATTTGAAAAAAGACTGATTTTTTTCTCCAAAAATTACAAACCTTTGCAAATATACAAATAAAAAAATATATAAAAACTCACAGATTCGTATTTTAATTTGTATGTTCGTGAGATTATGAAGATTGGGATTGATATTAGATGCTTAGAGGAGGGAAGAAAAACAGGAGTTGAGGAATATACCCTCAATCTCTTAAAAAATATTTTTGAACTTGACCATAAGAACGACTATGTTCTTTTTTTAAATTCGTTCAAAAAATCAAAAGTTAACACGGATTGGGCAAGAGAATATGAAAATGTAAGAATAAAAGAATTCAAATACCCGAACAAGCTTCTAAATTTGTTTTTTTGGTATCTTAACTGGCCAAAAATAGACGACCTTCTTGGAAAAGTCGACATTTTTTTTATGCCCAACATTAATTTTGGATCTTTTTCAAAAAAGACAAAATTAATCCTGACCGTCCACGATCTTTCTTTTGAAAGGCTTCCGGAAACTTTTTCCTTAAAAAGAAGGCTCTGGCATTTTTTCATCA
>JAKLHP010000005.1 GCA_022710085.1 Patescibacteria group bacterium
AATATCGCCGAAACCAGAAGAATAACCAATCCCACACACGCAATGCACAAGAAAATAATCATACCTGTCACCTCCTTTCCCTTTTCTGGAATTTTAGTACAAAAAATTTATTGTCAAAGATCAGTTCGTGGAAATTATTCCCACAATTAAGCATCTAATTGCCTCATTAGAAACATAACTGTGTCAATAAAATCCTTTGAAAAAGGCAAAATATTGATATCTGAACAACGTGCCATTATAGCAGTAACATTAAAAACGTCAAGTAAGAACAACTATTCAGGCAATAAAAAAATGGGAACGGACTTTTCAGATGTCCATTCCCAGATACGAATACACTCTTTTACTTCAACCGGAACATAGCCTTGAGCTGGTCAAGAATGCTCTCCGGGAAATACTTCTTCAGCATTTTTTCGTTCTTCACCATCTTCCCGACGACCTTTTTGAGCTTAGCTGACGCCTTCGGATCCCGCAAGACTTCCCTTGCCGCATTGGCCATAAAGTTGGCAATGACGGGATTTGCGAAAACCAGAGAAACGAACATCTCATTGTCTGAAGAAATCAATTCAGGAAGAATATCTCTCAAGGCTATTGCAAGTTGGCGAGAGAAATCATCTCGGAACGATTGGTCCTCAACAACCCGTTTGATTTCTTCCATTGGAAGAGTATTCCAGAGATTTTCAGATAGCTTTCCGCTGCTAAGTTGTGTCTCTAGCTGAGTCTGAAGGATACTACGGATCGCTTTTTCAAGAGCGACTTTCAGCGCTCCACTCTCGATGATTTTGTTTACTGTTTCTTCAACATTCAACTTGCTCATCAAATCGTCAGGAAGATCATTCTCATCAAGATTGCTTTCAATGTAACTAATCATGACATTTTTGAGCTCCTTGGCGAAAGCTCCTTTTACCTCCTGATCATTTTCGAGCATCTCATTGATCATATTATCCAGATCGAAAGTACTGCAGAAGTCATCCCATTCTGGAAGATCATCACTGTTCATATCCCCGATCCTCGTAATCGCCAATTCCTTTGTCTTGCTGCGAAGCGCCTCCTTGAGCCCTTTATCTTCCGTTATGAGCTCCTTGATGATCTCATCAATATCGATATTGTCAGAAAGAGCATCACCGATAGATTCAGAATCCTGGATCAAATCTTCGATGGACTCCGCGCTAATTATTTTGCCAAGTACCAGCTCTCTCAGCTTGGTTTTGAGCTTTTCTTCGATATCATCCTCTCCGACTACTTCTTTGAGCAGATCATCAAGATCGTAACAGCTTTCGATTGCCAACCTGATGTCATCATCACTACTCCTTTCCGTGATGAGGTTCTCCAGCACCCCTTTCACTCTCTTCTGAAAACCATCTGACCATTTTTCTCCCATACTTTCCTCCTTATCCCAAAGTATTTTTGGTTGATTTCGATTGTACTGATAAGCCAAAACTTATCTTGAGAAAATAGTACAAAACCGGCAAGATGTCAAACCGTATGATTAAAATCAAAAACAAAAGCCGCTGGACGAACCATGCGGCTTTCAAATGGATTTTTTTTATAATCTTATGAATTCAATATTTTCTCCGTCATCCACCAATTTTGCGTAAACCAGAATCATTTCTTTGTCAGGATATTTTTCTAAAATAATACTCTTGGCTTTCTGAAGCTCTCCTTCATGAAATTTCTGTTCTGCTTCAGCATCACCATCAAACTTCACGCTTCCGCCATAAGCTCCGCAATCAGCATGATTTACGATGACTATTTTTTTTGCATGATGCAGATCGCACGGGACACTCACACATCCTAGAGCCAACTCGCTTCTTTCATTAATCGCTTTGGCTGCTCCCGGAAGGGAAGGGAAATCAAAATTAGAAAGTCCCAATCCACCAGCTGACAGATTTTCCGCAAATTCCAGCGTTTCCCTCCAGAAACGAAAATCGATGCAGCAAAGCACTACTGCTTCGCAAGAATGAATCCCTTTATAATTGAATTTCGTTTTCATATGTCTTAATTATTCCAGATTAATACCGCTCTTTGTGTAATGTTTTCTGGCCAGTTTTATTTTCGCCGATTCATGTTCAATTGCTGCTGCTACCCTGGCATATTCCTCATCATCCATCTTCACCCGGGTTCTCATAAGCTCCTCGGCTCGTTTCTTGGCTTCCTCTGCTTTTTCAACGTCTATTTCTTCAGCTCGCTCTGCCGTATCGGCCAAAACTATCAGCTTATTACTATCAAATTCGATAAATCCTCCGGAGGTTGCCATCTCGATTTCCTCACCGTCTTTTTTGAAGGAAATCTCTCCAGCTCTCAGGGAGGCAATATATGATCTGTGATTTGGCAAAATTGTCACCTGCCCGTCGGTAACAGGAAGAGTTATTTGATCAATCTCCTCTTCAAAAAAAATCTTTTCAGGAGTCACTATTTTAAATTTTATTTTTACATCTGACATATTAGAAAAAGATTATTTCTTAATTTCATCAATTCCGCCTTTCATATAAAATTCCTGCTCGGCTACATCATCATATTCTCCGTCGAGGATCGCTTTGAATGCTTTGACGGTGTCGGATAATTTCACATATTTTCCCGGGGTTCCAGTGAACTGCTCTGCCACGAAGAACGGTTGGGATAAGAATTTTTGAATTTTTCTGGCTCGAGAAACAGCAACCTTGTCTTCATCGGCCAATTCTTCCATTCCCAAAATAGCAATGATATCCTGAAGGTCCTTGTATCTTTGCAAAACTTTCTGCACGCCTCGGGCAACATCATAATGTTCCTGCCCAACTATATTCGGATCAAGGATAGTGGAGCTGGAATCAAGCGGATCTACAGCCGGATAAATTCCAAGTTCGGAGAGCGGCCTTGAAAGCACTACGGTTGAATCCAAATGTCCAAAAGTTGTGGCTGGCGCCGGATCAGTCAAGTCGTCAGCCGGAACATATACTGCCTGAACGGATGTAATCGAACCTTTTTTGGTCGAGGTAATCCTTTCCTGAAGTTTTCCCATTTCTTCAGCCAAGGTCGGCTGATAACCTACCGCTGAAGGAATTCGTCCCAAGAGTGCGGAAACTTCCGATCCAGCTTGGGTAAAGCGGAAAATATTATCGATGAACAAAAGTACATCTTTCCCTTCGTCATCACGGAAATATTCCGCCATTGTGAGAGCGGAAAGCGCCACTCGCTGCCGGGCCCCCGGCGGCTCATTCATCTGCCCAAAAACCAAACAGGTCTTATCAATAACTCCAGATTCCTTCATTTCATGATACAGATCATTTCCTTCTCGAGTTCTTTCTCCCACTCCGGCAAAAACGGAATATCCTCCGTGCTCCTGAGCAATATTTCGAATAAGTTCCTGGATAACCACTGTTTTTCCCACTCCAGCTCCACCGAAAAGTCCCACCTTTCCACCTTTCACGAAAGGACAGATAAGATCGATGACCTTGATTCCGGTTTCAAAAATTTCCGCCTTGGTGGATTGCTCATCGAATTTCGGAGCATCTCTGTGGATTGGGTAATATTTTTCGGTTTTTATATTTTCTTTTCCGTCAATCGCTTCCCCGAGAAGATTAAACATCCTTCCGAGAGTTTTTTCTCCGACCGGAACCTGAATCGCTGCTCCGGTATCAGTTACTTCCATCCCACGGCGAAGCCCGTCGGTCGAACCCATCGCTACCGCACGGACCTTGTTTCCTCCCAGATGCTGATGGACTTCGAGAATAAGCTTCTTTCCGTTCTCGAGCTTGATTTCCTGAGCATTATAAATTTCAGGAAGCTGATCAGAAAACTCAACATCTACCACCGGCCCGATTACCTGCACAATTTTTCCTTTGTTCATACGTTTTATAGTTTATAAAGTTTATAAAGTCTTTAAAGTTTATAAAGCCAATGCTTTACGAACTTTATGAACTTTCTAACTTTACTAATTCTGGCATGTCTTTTGACTAATATCTAATTTAGAAATAGTTTGTTGACATTCTTGTTAATTTTGGAATATAATTAGGTTTTGGTTTGAATAACAAACATCCTATTGGAGGTAGCGATGCTAAAGCTGAGCAACAGCAATGAAGATCAAAGAATGCGTAACTTTTCTTCGCTTAGAGTCTACGCAACGGACAGAGAAATAGAAGAAGTAAAGCCAATAATAAAAATGATTATTTGCTTATTATTTCTTGCCATTATGATTGTTATTTTTTCCTAGAGTTTGCGACCAATGACCGCTTTAATCGACAGAACATTGTTGATTATTAGCGGTCTTTTTTTATTTTGTTTTCAAAAAACTTTTTCTATATACAAAATACTAAATACTAATTTTCCAATGCCGCTCTTCCGGCTGAAATTTCAGAAATTTCCTGAGTAATCTTCGATTGCCTGATTTGGTTATACATAAGAGAAAACATCGCCGACATATCTTTTCCGGCTTCGGTTGCATTCTTCATCGCCACCATACGGGCTGATTCCTTTGAAGCATTCGATTCCAGAAGAGCATGATAAATTTGCATTTCAATGAGACGCGGAAAAATAAAATTCAAAACTTCTTTCGGACTCGGTTCAACCTTGTACTCCAACTCCGGTTCTTCAAATCCATATTCTTTTCCCAGGGCGTCCATTTCCAAAATATGCTTCTCCAAATCTATCTTTGAAATTGGCAGGATCTGCCTAATCTTCGTTTCCTGCCTTATGGCCGAAATATAATCAGTATAAACAACTACCACTTTATCGTATGTTTTTTCAAGATATCCGTCTATCGCAATTTTAGCCAGCGGCCTCACATCTTCAATCATGGAATAATAGGTAAGCTGGGGAAAAGTAGCTACTACTTCCCTGTTCATTTTTCGCAGAAAATTTTCCCCTTTCTTTCCAACTGCCACAAAATCAATCTTTAGCCTGTCTTTGGAAACTTCAGGTTCAATCTTTTTAAAACCGACTCGGTTGGTCATTAAATTTTCCGGATTATTTATTTGTTCTTTTATCCTTTTGAAAATCTGGGTATTGTATGATCCGCAAAGACCCTTATTGGAAGAAATCAAAATCACCAGAACATGCTTCACCCTTCGCACTTCCAAAAATCCCGATCTTTCTTCTTTGAAAGCTCTGGATAAATTCTTAAGAACATTCCAAGCGCTATGAGCATACGGACGGATATGAAGCACGCCTTTTACTGCCCGCCTCATCTTGGCAGCCGAAACCATCTCCATCGCCTTGGTAATCTTGGCGGTATTATTGATTGATTTTATTCTTCTTCGGATGTCTTTTACGTTATTCATTTATTTTTGCATTTCTTTAAATTCTTTTATTGCTTCTTCCAGATCCTTCACTACTTTTTCATTCAGTTCCTTTTCTTTAGCAATCATTTCCAGAACATTTTTTTTCTGGCTGTTCATAAACTTATGAAAATTATTTTCCCAATCTCGGATAGTCGAGACTTCCACATCATCCAAAAATCCGTTGGCAAGGCAATATAGTATCGCCACTTGGTTTTCCACTGCCATCGGCTGATATTGTCCTTGTTTCAGAATTTCTACTGTCTTGGCTCCTCTGTCGAGCTGAGCTCTGGTCTTTTCATCCAGGTCTGATCCAAACTGGGCAAAAGCTTCAAGTTCTCGAAACTGAGCCATATCCAGTTTGAGTTTTCCGGCTACTTTTTTCATCGCTTTGATCTGCGCGGCAGAACCCACACGCGAAACAGAGATACCGACATTGAGCGCCGGCCTCATTCCTTTATAAAAAAGATCGGCTTCGAGATAAATCTGTCCATCAGTAATGGAAATAACATTGGTCGGAATATATGCAGAAACATCACCGGCCTGCGTCTCAATGATAGGAAGTGCTGTGATCGATCCTCCGCCAAGCTCATCTGATAATTTGGATGCTCTCTCCAAAAGCCTTGAATGCAGATAGAAAATATCTCCTGGGTAAGCTTCTCGTCCCGGCGGTCTTCGCAAAATCAGCGACACTTGGCGATAAGCCCAAGCATGTCTTGATAAATCGTCATATACCGCCAAAACATCTTTTCCTTGGTCCATGAAATATTCTCCGATCGCACATCCGGAATACGGAGCAATGTAAGACATTGCAGCCGGGTCAGAAGCTCCCGCTACCACCACGATTGTATATTCCATCGCGCCCCGTTCTTCCAGTTCTTTCACGATTCGGGCTATCTTTGATTCTTTCTGTCCAATTGCGACATAAACACAAATCATATTTTGTCCTTTCTGGTTGATGATCGTATCGACTGCAATCGCCGTTTTTCCAGTCTGGCGGTCGCCAATAATAAGTTCGCGCTGTCCCCGTCCGATCGGAATCATCGCATCGATCGCTTTGATTCCGGTTTGCACCGGCTGATTGACTGACTTTCGGGCAATAACTCCCGGAGCGATTTTTTCAATCGGATAAAACTTATCGGCCTTTATCTCGCCCTTTCCGTCGATAGGATTTCCCAATGGATCAATCACTCTTCCAATCATCGATTCGGAAACCGGGACTGAAAGGATTTTTCCGGTTGATTTCACTTCATCCCCTTCTTTGATTTCTTTGCATTCTCCCAAAACCATCGCTCCTATCCGGTCTTCTTCAAGATTAAGAGCCACGCCCATGGTTCCGTTTGAAAATTCGACCATTTCCGAAGCCATAGCATCGGAAAGTCCGGAAATTCTGGCGACTCCGTCTCCGATCTCCATGACCTTTCCAACCTTTTCAGTTGCAACTTCGGTCTTGAAATTTTCAATCTGTTTTTTCAACTGTTCGATAATATAGTCTTTGCTTGTCCCGTTAATTTTTTCCATAATATTTAATATAATTTTTACACTTGATTAAATTATTTTTTATTTTCCCAAAGAACTTTTTAGTTTTTTTAACTGTCCTGCAATACTCGCATCTGCCACTTCATCTCCGACTTGTACAATAATTCCACCTTTAATATCTTTATTGATTACTTCTATTATTTCAACCTTTTCCGCTTTATATTTCGTCTTAACATATTTCTCTATATCGCTTCTCATTTCCGGACTTATTTTTTCTCGGACCGTTACTTCCGCTTCGACAATTCCTTCTTCCCTGTTCCAAGTTTCATTGAATTTGCTGAGTATATTATTGATATTTTTAATCTGGTTGTTCTTTGCCAAAACCTTCACAAAATTAGCCACGAGCTCATTGACCTCGCTTTGAGATTTTCCTTTCGCTGCTTCATACAGCGCTAATGCATATTGTGAATTACTTATTTTCATGATAATTTTATGACTTAATAGATCTTTCGATTATTTCCTTGTCTTTTTTGTCATCCATTTTTTCATCAATCACCTTTCCCGTTGCCGCCACAACCAGATCGGCAACTTCAGATTTTATTTCGCTCAGCATTTTTTTCTTTTCTTCTTCCAGCTGTTTTCGGGTATTGTCCACGATCTCTTCCGATTTTTTCTTGGCTTCTTCGAGCAAATCTTCCTTATTTTTGAGCGCTGTCTTTTCAGCCGACTCGATGATGGATTGGGCTTCCCTTTTGGCATTGGTCAGGACTTCTTTTTCTCTGTCCTCTGTTTCCTGAAGTTTTTTCCCCACTTCTTCTGCGTCTTTTAATCCTTTCTCAATCTTTTTTGTTCGATCATTCATTGCCTTGAGAAGCGGCCCATAAGCGAACTTATACAGCACAAAAAGCACAATGGTAAAATTTACCACCTGGGCGATCAAAATTTTGTAATCGATGTGAAATGTTTTTATTAATTCTTCCATGGCTAAAATTTTTAATTCTTATAATATTCTCGTCCTGGTTCCGAATACTCGGAACCAGATGAAAATACTATTTGATGGTAAATGCCACAACCAATGCATAAATTGCTACTGCCTCTGCAAATGCGCAGGTAAGAAGCATTGGAGCCATAATTTTTCCGGTAGCTTCCGGATTTCTTCCGATTGATTCCATCGCCTTGGCTCCGATTCTTCCGATTGCCAAAGCTGGTCCGATTGATCCGATTCCGATTGCCAATCCTTTGGCAAGCATGGTGAGATCGATCGCTGTTTTTGCAACTTCTCCTTCCATAAATTTTTTTCTTTTATCCTCAAGTCGACAATGGTTTGTTATTTTTAACGTCGCTTGATGGATAAAATATATTACTTATTAATAAAAAATTATTCTAATTTTTATAAATTAGTGTTCTTCCGCACTTGTCGACATGCTCATGAAAACCAAAACCAGGATTGAAAATACCAAAGCCTGGACCAAGCCGACAATAATTTCCAAAAACATAAAAGGGATTGGGGTAAAAAATGCAAAAATTGCCATTATCGATGCTATCAAAACTTCTCCGGCAAAAATATTTCCAAAAAGCCTGAGGGAAAGGGACGCCACCTTTGCCGCTTCTCCGATTATTTCAATTATGCTGACGAATGATTTGATCGGATTGACCAAAACAATATTCTTATCTTCTTTGAATTTCTTGGGAATTTCAAGAAATGCCTTAATATTTATGAAACGATTGATATAATTCCAAAAGCCGACTGCAAAGACTCCGAAAATGTGGATGGCCGCTACTGAAAAAAGCGCCAGAGCCAGAGTGGTGTTGAGATCCGCTGTCCCTCCGCGGAACATCGGAATAAAAACATTTTCTCCGTGAGCGCTTTCCACAAATCCGATTGATCCGATAAAGGGCAAAAGGCCCAAATAATTATTCACTAAAATGAAAAGAAACAAGGTAAGGCAGATTGGCAGCAGTTTTATTGTTTTTTTCCGATCCCTGGTAATGCTATCGGCAAAATCCAAAGCGCTTTCCAAGAGAAATTCAAATATATTCTGTACCCCCCTGGGAACTTTCTTTATTTTTCTGGAAGCAGCGACTAAGAACAAAATTATTATTATTACCGCCAGCCAGCTATTGAGCAGGGAATTGGTGATAGTAAAACCGCCAACCTCAAAGATTGGTTCGGCAAAAATAGTTGTTTCGTGCTTGATTTGATTACTATCGCCTTCGGTCATAAATTTAAATGTAAATCACAAAAAAAATTATTTATCCGCATTCTGCTTGGGATTTATTTCCTGCGCTTTCTGTTTTTTTAGTTCTTCTTCTTTGGTAATCTTGTCCATCACGATTTTTGCCTCTCTAACCATTCCAATCGATGAAACAATGAAAGCAATTGCGACACTCAACAAAAAAATCCACGGCTCACTGTCATATTTTTTGTCTAGCCATTTCCCCACAAAAAGAGCTACGATGATCGGACCGCCGATCCATCCGCTCAATCTTCCAAAAAGAAGCATTCCCGGTTGCCACCACGGGTTTTCTTGTTTATCTTCTTTCATATTGAAATTTTATTTGAATGCCTCTACTTTTTCATTTTTAAGTAATTTCGGAAAAATGTCAAGGGTCAAAAACACGGAAAATCTCCTATAATTTTTTGGCTCAAATAAAGGATTTATATTTTCAAAAATGCTTACAAATGAAAAATAAAACTAACTTTTCAAATTAAATAACCCTGCAGCATTATTGGTAGTTATTCCAGAAACTTCATCAAAATCAATATTTTTTATCTCTGCGATTTTTTCCGCCACATATTCCACATAAGCTGGCTCATTTCTTTTCCCCCGAAATGGAACCGGAGTAAGGTATGGACAGTCGGTTTCGATCAAAATATATTTCGGATCTATTTCCCGAACAACTTTATCATAACTCCGATCAAAAGTAATTATTCCATTGAATCCCAAACAAAAACCAAGTTCTTCGGTATAAATTTTTGCCTGGGACAATCTTCCCGAAAAACAATGGACGACTCCTTGCAATTTTTCTCCATATAATTTCTTTTTATCTCTAAGAATTTCCATCACGTCATTATGGGCTTCGCGGCAATGGATAATGATCGGGAGGTTAAGTTTCATGGCCATATCAATCTGTGCAGAAAAAACTTCTTTTTGTTTTTCTTTATTGTCCTTGTTGTGGAAATAATCTAGTCCGATCTCCCCTATTGCCATTACCTTTTTGCTTTCCGCTAATTTTATATATTTTTCTTCGTCAAACTCTTCTACGCTCGGATGGAATTCGACTTCTTCATTCTCATCCACCTTGTCTTTGAAAACCAATTCAGAAAGATGGATTGGATGGATTCCGATTGACGCATATACTCCATCTGGATGCTTTTCCGCCATAAAAACAGCCCGCTCACTGGTAGAATACTGTGAGCCGACATTAATCATCCAAATATCTTTTTGAAGCGCCCTCCTCACAACTTCATCCGCATCGTTTTTAAATGCATTGAAATTGAGATGCGAATGAGTATCGATTAACATTGACATTTTTGAATTATTATTCTAGCATAAAGCATTAAAGTCAAAGAAGTCTCTTTGAGATGTGGTAATTGTCCGATTTACCACAAGGAATACTGGACATTACAAGTCTATTCTCTCTCAGCAAAGGCGACACATTGTCGCGGCCTTCAACGGAATAAGGAACTCCGGCAATTGGTACGGCAATTGCTCCTGAATGGATATTGGATGATGAAATATCAAGAAATATCCAGGTCGAATTCCCTGTCCAGGGGTCTGGCTGAGCTTTGATTTTAATGCTTAGGCTTGCCTGTACGCAAGCCTTTTTTTATTTAATCCTTTGAAATAATATTACTGATTCCTTGGTTTCAAGAGCTTTTTTGATTTTTTCCGAAGTTTCTGGAATAAACGGCGAGCTAAGATCAGCTATCAGATAAAGATCGGCGATTGGTTTTTTCATAACTTCTTCAAATTTTTCTTTATCACTTTTTTTAAGCTCCCAGGGTTTATTTTCTTCGATATATTTATTATCTTCCCGAATGATATTTCCTATGTGATTCAGGGCTTCGTTAAATTCCATTTCATTCATCCATTTCCTGAATTCATCTCGAAACTCAAAATTCCCTCCTTTGAATTTATCAATAAGACCGTCACTGAGTTTCAAAACTCTCGAAACTAAATTTCCAAGCCCATTAGCAAGATCGGCGTTATATTTTTCAATCATCTTTTCCCATGTCACGTCAGCATCCTCTCCAAAATATCCTCCGATTGAAAGAAGAAGATATCTTGTGCCGTCCAATCCGAATTTCTCTACCATTTCTTCTGGAGTAATGATGTTCCCCATGCTCTTGCTCATCTTCTGGCCATTGACGGTAATAAATCCATTCACAAAAACCTGCCTTGAATTTTTAATTCCGGACGAAAGAAGCATTGCCTGGAACATCGCTGCTTGCTGTCTTAGATTATCCTTTCCGCAAACCTGGAATCCTGGCCAAAATTTTTCAAAATTATCAATATTTTCCGGCCAGCCCAAAGTTGAGATGTAATTAACTAAAGCGTCGAACCAAACATATATCACATGTTCCGGATCACCAGGAACCTCGATTCCCCAAGGCATTTTTTCCTTCATTCGGGAAATGGAAAAATCTTCAAGTCCCATTTCGACAAAAGATTTTATTTCATTGAATCTTTTTTGGGGCTTCACAAAATCCGGATTTTTTTCATATAGATCCAAAAGTTTTTTTTGATAATTGGAAAATTTGAAGAAATAATTCTCTTCCTCGATGCATTCAATATCTTGATTGGGATGAAGCGGACATTTTCCATTAACTAATTCCGAATCGGTCTTTTCGAGTTCGCAGCCAACGCAATATTTTACTTTATACATTTTCTTGTAAATATCTCCGCTGGCTTCGCACTTTTTCCAGAATTCTTGTACCGCTTTGATGTGTTTTTCATCGGTAGTTCGGATGAAATTGTCAAATGAAAGATTGAGAGATTTTTCCAGCCTCATAAACGTTTCTGCCAGTTCATCGCAATATGATTTTGTACCTATTCCAAGTTCTTCCGCTTTTCGGCAAATCTTAAGTCCGTGTTCATCAGTTCCAGTATTAAAAAATACTTCGTCCTGGATTTCCCGGCGAAATCTGGCCAACACATCAGCCTGAACTATCTCCCGGGCAAAACCAATGTGCGGCCGGGAATTGATATAAGGAAGGGTGGTTGTAATGTAAAAACTCTCTTTCATAAATATTTATAAATTACGTAAAAAAATAATTAAACTACGCATTAATCATCCAGCTTGCTTTCATAATTATCCGCCCAGTAAAGAACTTTTTTGCAATACCAATTGTAGGTTGACGATGTTGTTCCGGAAAGATAAAGCTTCGCCGCATTGCATTCGCCGCTTTTCTTGGTCGCCCCTCCTTTAGCAAGCTTCAGAGCCATCGCCATCACGCCATCCGTAAGATTCCATGGATCAGGAGGATTATGTCCGGTATGAGAAGCAATCGAACTTTTGTATCCCAGCCAGGTATCAGACATAAATTGAGCCACCCCCATCGCACCTCCAGTTCCTTTGTAATTGCTTGGCGGACAGGAAACTTTTCTGGTTTTCCATTTGTAATCTAATTCTTCACAGATATCCTTGAAAATTTTCAGCCGAGAACTGTTCATGTTACTTTTCACAGCCGTGCAACCTCCCGTAAATCTTCCCAGATCCGATTCGATAGTCAGCATTCCCATCAAAAAATCCTTTCGAACCCCTGTCGCACCGGAAGCAAATTTGGCAGCATCTTTGATATCACTAGCATCATATGATTTCCCCAGATATCCAGACAGATTGCTTCTTAATTTTGCAAGCTTAGCATTGAGCTCGCCTATAGTAGCTTCTTTTTCATTGATATCACTTTGGGTTTCCGCCTTATCTGACAGAAGGGCATATTTTTGGTCTTCCTTCATATCCAAAAGCTTTTCATGATCATCCTTCTCCTTTTCAATCTCCTCAGCCTGCTTTTCAGCATCTACCCTCGATTGTTTGATATCCCCAATAGTGTCATACAGCTTCTGATTGATCGTAATGATATGATCCGCTTCGGAAAAAGCTTTTGATAAATCATCTTCATTCAGCATGGAATACAACAGCGGATTTTTCTGATTATAATAAAATTCTTGAATAAGATTGCGGAGTGATTCCCTTTGCAGGCTGATTCTTTCAGAAGCAATTTCTAGTTCTTTCTTGCTTCTTTCGATATTTTCTTCTGCTTGTTTAATCAAATTTTCAGTTTTTTGGATTTCGTATTGGGTAGAATTTACCGACCTTTGTATGCCTCCGAGCTCCTGTTCAAGCTTCGCTTTTTCTGCTTCCTCTTTTTCCAACTTATTTTCAATTTCATTTATTGAATCATCGGCATAAACAGAATTAACATCGAAGAAAATCTGCCAGCAAAGAAAAACAGTAACCGCAAAAATTGCCGCTATTATAAGCAGAATCCTTTTTTTATTTATTTTTTCCACCTTTAAATAATAACATTTTCCTTAAAATTTATCAAAAGCTAAGATGCATATAAAAATATGGAAATTTTTCAGGCTCAAGCTTAACAATTAATCACAAAAATAGTCCTTGCGTTCCAATTATTGGTAGTGTTGGAATAGCGAAATCGGTTGGCTTCTTGATTCTCTGCCAGAAATAAAAAGAAGCGGATTTTATTCCGCTTCTTTTTTCTAACAATATTGAAGATGGTTTTACTTTTCTTCTTTTTTATCTCCTTTCTCTCCTTCGGCCGGGGTTTCCTTGACTACTCCCTCAACCTTAGAGACATCCTCTTCAACTTTTTCTTCAAGGGAAGCCAGTTCTTCTTCGGTTCTTGGAGGAGAAACCAAGGCTACTACCGTTTCTTCTTCATCCAAAATTTTGACTTTATCGGAGATTTCGAGATCTTTGATTTTTATGTGATCTTCGAAATTTTTTATCTTGGAAATATCCACTTTAATTTCAGCAGGAAGGTCAGCAGGAAGACAACTGATGTTTATCTCATCCAAACTCTTCACCAAAATACCGCCCAACTCTTTAACTGCTGCTGATTCGCCGATAAATTCAAGAGGGATGGCGGTTTCGATTTTTTCATCCATCCTGATCTGGAAGAAATCAATATGAGTAAACTTGTCAGAGAGAGGATCTACCTGGAGATCATGAACGAGAGCATTGACTTTGCCTTTTCCTTCAATTTCCAATTCAATTATCGTACTTTCTCCAGCTTTTTCAAAAACCCTTTTGAAATCCAAATAATTCACCCAGAGTGTCTGAGGCTTGTCTTTGTGCCCATAAACGACCGCTGGAATCATACCTTTTTTTCTAAAAGAATCCAGATTTTTTCCCACTTCTTCTCTTGCTTTTGATTTGAGATTAATTTTAGTCATAAAAAATCATAAAGTAACGCGTAGCTCAATTTATATTTTGAGTTACGGGCTACGGGTATTAAATAAATTCGCTTGTTCCGCCCTTGAAATCTTTGAGATATCTATGAACTTCAATTACTTGGTCTGAAGAAATCGCCTCGCTCTTGAAAATTCCTTTTACTTCCTCTCTGGTAAGATCGGTCAGCATTCCCAAGCTCACAATCCCGAGCTTTCCAGAAGAAATAAAAACCAATGAGGAATTCTCACAGCTTTCACAGGTCAGATGAAGAGTTGTTTGATTCTCCTCTTCCTCCAAAACCAGTATCTTGGTTTGCCCATATTTTTTGTTGCAAATAGGACATTTCACAAGACTCTCCAAATTGTTAACTGAGGTTTTCATATTTCAATTATACCTGATATTAATACCCTCAGCAACATTGAAATATTCTAACGGAAAAACGGAAAAGTGTCAATAAATAAGAAAGTGAAAAATCACAGCAGATGACAATGCCTTCTATTTTGTTCCGATTTTTCGAATTGTTCTATTCTATCCGATTTTCCGCACTAATTTACAAAGTCTACAAATTGAACGAGTGAGAATTTGTGCTGAGTGAATTGAGTGCGGACAGTTTCCCGGTCTAATTGAGTCATTCGATTGATTGTTTGAGATAATTAATATTTTTATTTATAAATCTTTGATTTGCCGAAAAATAGACGGGCAGACGCACACTCCGGCTAAGAGTGGGGGTTTGTTAATAAAACAAAAACAGGGAGCTAAGCGATGCTACACTTAACTCCCTGTATGAATCAGATTATTCCTCTTTCCTCCTTCCAGAGAAGGATATCTTCCGGAGAAGGAATTTCTGAGGGAAGTTCCTCTATGGGAATAAAGGGCTGAGTAAACCTCCCAAGTCCCTTATATTCTCCCCTGCGACGAAAATTCTTATACGTTTCTTCGTCGGAGGAAAAAACTTCTTTTTCATCCAGTTCCTTGAGAACTGAGAACGGATGACCGTTGAAATTCAGCTCATTTGCCATATCACACCTCCTTTTCATCCTCATTGTTACCAACCGTAATCTTCATGTCCTCCGACTTCATCGGGGGCTTAAAAAACCAAGCGTCCCGATGATACCAGAGACCGACAGCCAGCAGGATCCCTCCGATGAAAATCAGAGGAAACCAATCTGTAAATGGTGCTTCCTTTGACCACTGGGAAAGTCCTCCCCAGATTAGAAAGCCCCCTGCTGCTGCTGTTAATTTGAGAAACATTGACAAAAAATCCCTTGTTGCTTCCTTGACCAGCGTTTTAACAACCACCCTACACCTCCTTGGAATAAATTAAAAAGAACATAACTTTTAATTATATCATATTAATTACTATTTGTCAACAGAGGACTTCTCTGTTTTAATCTTATTATTCAAAAAATAAAAATAAGCTGCATAAATTATTATCCCCGCTTCCATAACCGCTCCAGGGAACCAGCTGTTCGTTCTCGGAAAATCAAGCTGGTCCCAGACAAAAACCGCCAGGAAAGTATAAAAAGCTTCCCAAAACCATTGGATTTTTTGACTTTTTTGAAAATTAAACGAAAGATTGAAAACCAGAAGGAATAAATAAGCACCGAAAATGAACACCCAAAACTGTTCGGAATATATTTCCTTTTTAAGATTTCTGGATTCTGAAAAATTCTCATCCCCCATCTTTTCTCTGGAAACCTTAATCTCCTCCCGAACTGTCATTGCCGCTTCTTCGTCAATACGCCCAGTAATATCAGGGCCTTGATTTTCTTCTTCTATTTGGAGTTTTGTCTGATCAATCTGGTTTTTCTCAACATTTCCGAAAACCGACCAAGGAATCAGCAAAAACAGCAAAACTGCAATAAAAATCGTTTTTTTCATCTTATATCCATAAAGAATTACCCTAAATCCTCCTCCAATAATTCCATCCTAGCACAAAAATAGATTTCGTGAAGACCTTTATCCACAACCCCGAAATTCTCCAAAAATAAAAATAACCTGCCAAGAGGAAGGTTATGTCTCTTTTCCTTAAATTATTTTGATTGGAATTTAGATCAATAATAAATCAATCAGGAACAAAAAAATACCAACACTATCGATTTTTTAAAAATTTTTAAGAGTAAGGTTGTGTTGCTGATTCTTCTTCCCTGTTTTTTCTGAAAATATATAATTCATAAATAAGAAAAAGTAAAATGAGGGATATGAGCCCCAGCCAGAGATTGCGATCATCATTATCCTCCTTCCATGTCTCAGCTCCCAAGACCTGACTGATATTTTTCTCCTTGGCTTGTGCGGTAGGAATTGCGATATTTTCATTATAAATATTATAGGCCAGTCCCATAATGACTTCGATTTGACTGGTTGCTTTTTTGCTTTCGTATTCTTCTCCATATGCGTTATTTCCGTATGCGACCGCCCAATTCGTGTATGTTCCCAAGGGAGCGAAAGAAGAAATAGCAATCTGATATTGAATCAAAAAACTTTCCCCCTCTTCAATTTCTCCGATTGGCCATTGGAGAATACCGATGTTTCCTGTTTCATTCCTTAGCTCATCTTCAACTATCAAATTATAAACAGGGCTATCCCCTTCATTTTCCACAATCATTGAATAAATAACAGATTGCCCTTGGCGGAATGTCGTCCCTGGAGCGACTTCCCGAGTTATCTTTATTTCCGGATCAATTTCCGGATATTCAACATAATCCACAACGGAATAATTGGAAACTTTGGTTTTGTCAGTAGCGGAGTTATTTCCGGATTCGATTTCCTTGGTGGAAGTGGTGATTCCGGCTCCTGCCATCAAGGTCGTTTCACCTTCCGGAAATTCCTCTGAAAGTTCTCCTTTCACAGTAAAAGATTTCTTCTCCCCCGGTTCCAAGGCGCCCAAATCCCAAACCATTGTTCCGCTTTCGGAAGAATAATTTCCTCCAGCGCTATCGCTTTTATAGGAAAAATATTTCGGAAGTCCGACATACACCTTGGCGTCTTCACACGCAGCCTGGCCGACATTCTCATACTCCACTGAATAGCTCAATTCTTCTCCGGGAGTAGCGTCATCCATTCCATCGCTTATAGAAATTTTGAGATCAGGATAGGCAAAAATAGCATTCCCTTCCCAGATTCCCATCACATTGACCATTCCGAACATCCAATTGTTTCCGGTAATATTGGTATTGATGAAATTTAAAATATTGGATCCCGCATAGGCATTTCCGGTATAAATATTTTCTGCTTCCGCTCCACTTATACTATTCCCTCCGGTATTAGCAGAAGCTGAAACCGAATTGGAAACATTTGCTGTATTTTTATTGAAAATTTTAAACAGAGCACTCAGGAAACCATCGTTTTCCGGATTGCTGTCCAGAATATCAAAATCATAATGAAAAATATTTGTTGCTGAACCTCCACTGCTCCACCCCAGAATACTTCCGCTCCATAGACCCATATTATTAATCATCAAGAGAAACCAATTGTTCCGAGTTATATTCGTGTTTATTATATTTTTAACCTGAGTACTGGAAGTGGCATTTCCCGAAACGACAGAACTGTCCGATCCGCTTCCGGTAATTGAATTTTCTCCGGTATTGGCATCGAGAAGAACATCATTTTCAACATCGGCATCATTCTCATTTGTAACATCAAACACTGTATCGCCTGAACTTTCAGTTATTTCCAAGAGCCCCTCTCCAGGAACGATTAAATTTCCAAACCAACTTCCAAAAACATTTATCACCGAAAATAGCCAGTTATTGCCGACCATATTTCGATTGATAAAATTCACCAGATTGACTGCTGCGCCTGCATCACCGGTTTCTATTTCCGCTTCTCCCGAACCTTCCGATCCGCTCTCAATAGAATTGTTTCCTGTGTTTGCATTAGCTAAAAGGATATTTTTTACTTCTGCTTCATTCTCATTGTTGACTTCAATGAGTTTGATGCTTTCTGCCAGCTGGCTGTTATTGGAAATTTTATCCAGAAGCGCTTGGAATTTTTCCAGAAGATTTACATCCCCTTCATAATTCCCATAAATATTCAGTATCGACTCTGCATAATTTTCCGAAATTATGTTGGTATTTACTTCATTGTAGACATTAACAACAGCTGTCGCTTCTCCTGTTTGAATTGAAATTTCCGGTTCTGAACCTTCTTCCTCGAGTTGCATTGTCTCATCAGCTTCTTCCGATTCTTCACTTTCAACATTTTCCAGACTTTCATCCGAAATCTCGTCTGTTGTTTCTTGTGAGATTCCTATTTCTTTATCCGGAGCAGAAGCATTGTCGGTTTCCGAAATTGCATTATTTCCCGTATCTGCCTGGGAAGAAATTTCATTTTCCATTTCTGTTTCATTGATGTTTTCAATTTTTTCTTCCAGGCAATTTTTTATTTCGTCGCAATCGGTTTTTTCCCGGCATTCTTCGCATTCTTCCTCATCTTCAATCAGTTCCTCTTCTTCATCGGAAAGATCACAAGTTTTCCAAAAATCATCCTCATCGGAATCATTATCCTCGCTGATTTCCGTGGTTCCTGTTGCTGTCGTTTCATCGGTTTGTGTCGATCCGGGTTCTGCACCCGCATCCTCGCTTTCTTGCTCTTCAATTGGAGATTCTTCCTCGATAATTTTCTTTTCGTCTGATTCTTCTGAAGCTATTTCTTCTTTCTCATCACTTGCCTGTGCCTCATTTTCCTCATCCTCAGCTTCTTCTTCATCCGCTTCCTCTTCCTCTTCAGAATTATCCTCCTCTTCAGATTCTTCGTCATCTTTTTCCTGAGCGCTGGAAGACGATTCACCAACAGAAGAACTCCCGTCATCAGCAAATGAATACTGTGCAGTAAGTACAAATGGATAAAGTATCAGACTGGAAACGGATAACAAAACGACGAACGAAAAAAGTATGGAATTTGAAAGATCCTTTATTTTTTTTCTCAATTTTTTCCTAAATAAACTTATTCTCATATTCACAAATTTATTGAGGACCAATGAAGAAAAAATATATATATTAAAGAT
>JAKLHP010000050.1 GCA_022710085.1 Patescibacteria group bacterium
GATAATACTCCGATGAAACTCGGAGCAGACGGAGTGAATGTTTCTGCTCCGATTTGGAGAGATTTTTTGGATCAAGTTCTGAAGAATTATTCGATAGAAAACTTTCCAAAATATGAGAAAGAAGAAACCGGAAAGGATATTTTAGATGGGAAATTAAGCATTGAAAAAGATGTAAAAGTATGTGAAATTCCAGGAGAAAATGACAAATATTGCCTGGCTAATGATTATTGCAAGGATTCGGATAAAAAGGATTTTGCCAATGTGCATAACATTCTATATTTTGTGGACAAGGGTGACCCCCGTGGAGATAAGCCGAAAAATCCCGAAAGTGATCCGCAATATGATAACTGGGAAAAAGGAGTGGAAAAATGGATAGAAAAAGAAGACGATTATATTATCGGAGAACCACCAGAAGACGAATGTGAAGAAGAAGATTTCGAAAAATATAAACCGAGTATTTCAATTAGTGTCTCCCAGGATTCAAATAAATTAAAAATATCATCCAGCATCAAAGCTTCTTATGGAATAGATAAGATTAATTTTTATGTGGACGGAGACAAAGTTGGGTCAAAAACTTCCGGAAGTATGACCTATTCAATGCCCGAAAGCCTCAAGGGGAAAAATGTCGAAGTTAAAGTTGAAATTATTGATAAAAATGGAAACAAAGACAGCGATAGTGAGAAAATCGACATTGATTCGTGGATATAAGGAACAAAATTTTAAAATTTATGATTTCTAAAATAAAAGGAAAAATTGAATATATTCGAGATTCGTATGTGGTCGTCGGGGTTAATAATATTGGTTATAAGGTTTTTGTAACCCCTTTTGTTCTCGGAAAAATAGCCGGTAGTCAGGAAGTTGATTTTTTCATTCACACCTATGTCCGTGAAGATATTCTAGCGCTTTATGGTTTTTTGACTTTGGAAGAATTGGAAATGTTCGAGCTCCTGATTTCTATTTCCGGAATCGGACCAAAAGCGGGACTCGGCATCCTTTCAATTGCCGATGCCAAAACCATTCGAACTGCAATCCTGAATGAAGATCCCTCGGTTCTTACTAAGGTTTCCGGAGTGGGGAAAAAGACGGCCGAGAGGGTAATCTTGGAGCTTAAAAATAAGATTGCCGATCTTTCGGAACACGAAAAAGATGAAATTATGGCCGATAGCGATGCCTTGGAGGCTCTTGTGGGAATGGGGTATTCTGTTTCAGAAGCTCGTGAATCTCTCAAATTAGTTTCAGTTGAAATTAAAGATATTGGAGAAAGAGTAAAACTGGCGCTTAAGAATTTAGGAAAAAAATAATATTTAAATTTCATATAAATAAAAAAAATCGAAAGCGATCCTCGATTTTTATTATTAACCGATTTCAATTTATTTGTTTAAATGTTGATACGCATAGGTCGCATTCTTTTTATTTCGGTGTCATGTTGAGCAAAAAAGACACTGGCGAGCAGTGACTCGCAATCACATGCGATTTATAGTTGGGAGAGTTCAATTACGGCTCCCCCCTTTTTATTTATTTGAAAATAAAAAACTATTTCTTGAAAGTTTTTTTTGACTATTTATTGCGCGTAATCATTTTGTGCAAATATTGTTTATTTGTCTATTGTAGTTATATATAATATGATTCTAATAGTAATATATGTTTTATGTGTCAGGATAATCCAGGTAAAATTAGGGAAAATATTGATTTTCTCCAGTCGGAAGAATGGCGGATATTCCAGGAAGCGACAGGAAAAAGAACGTTCCATGTGGAAAATGGAGGTTTTTCGGCGAATGTCATCGAACATAAGCTTCCGTTTGTCGGGAAGTATTTTTATATACCGCGTTGGCCTTCATCAATAATTTCAAATTTTCAGTTCTTAATTTTCGATGAAGTATTTGATCTGGCGAAAAAAGAAAAAATCGGATGGATCAGAATCGAACCGGAAAATGAAAAGATTCTGGGTTTGATCAAGAAAAATTTGGGTTATGAAATTAAGAAAGCGCCTCATGATATGCAGCCAAAAGAAATTTTTATGATCGATATCACGAAATCAGAAGAAGAAATTTTAACTGAAATGAAGCCGAAGACCAGGTATAATATAAATCTTGCCAGAAAAAGAGGAGTTTCCGTAAAAATAGTTTCAGAAAATGAAATCGATGAATATATAGAAAAATTCATAGAAATAGTTAATTTAACAGCAAAGCGAAAAAATATTAAGTTTCATCCGGGAGATTATTATCGAAAAATGGTTGAAACAATTCCGGGAAATATTTTAAAATTATATATAGCTGAATATAAAAACAAAATTATTGCAGCCAATCTGGTTGTGTTTTATGAAAAAATTGCAACTTATCTTCATGGAGCGACTGATGATGAATATCGAAATGCTATGGCACCCTATCTTCTTCAATGGCAATCAATTTTGGATGCCCAAAAAACAGGATGCGAAAAATATGATTTTGGAGGAGCAAGAGTAACAAACGGTGAAAAAAAATCAGAGAATAATGATTGGAGTGGAATTACAAGGTTTAAGTTAGGATTTTCGCCAAAAACAGAAACAACAAAATTCCCTGGAAGTTACGATATAGTTATTAACAGGAGAAAATATTATTTTTATGTTATAATATCTAGGTTAAGGAGGAGGGGGGGATAAGAATTAACTCTGGTTTTTTTGTTTAGAAAAATAAAGATAAAAAAGAATAAATTAAGAATAAAACTACCATTGAAAGTGTTTTTTGGCATGCTCTTTTTAATGTTGTTTTTTACGATTGAGAATTGTTTAGCTGCTGTCAATAGAGAAATTGATTATCGGGGAAAATTAACTTATTCCGGAGGAAATATAGTTACGGACGGCACCTATGATATGCGTTTTCGAATCTACGACTCTTTGACTGATGGCATTCTTCTTTGGACTGGCATCCATACGGAATCCAATGGAAACCCGATAGCGGTAAACGACGGGATTTTTTCCGTCCTCCTCGGTTCCGGAACCGGAAACACCTTGAGTCTCGATTTCTCCACCAATTCCTATTATCTCGAAGTTTCCATCTATAACTCTGAAACTCCCGCTTGGGAAGATTTCTCTCCCAGAAAACAAATCGCTTCCGTTCCCCAAGCCTATAATGCCAACAGTATCATCGGAGACGGAAACATTAGTCTAAATAACACTTCCGCTTCCCAAGGCGCTGCCATCATCACCTACAATCCTGCCAGCGGAACCAATAACGCTTTGGAAATAACTTACGGTTCCGGCGGGGGATCCGGTACCGCTCTTCAAGTTACCCAATCCGGAGACGGAGACATTCTCCGGCTTTATGATGATTCCAATCAAGTCTTTACTGTTCTGGATGGAGGGAATGTGGGAATTGGGACAACAAATCCATCCGAATTATTTACGGTTAATGCCGGCTCTTCCAATGCGGCTACTATCCTTACAAATGACGGAAATATTATAATGGGTCCCAATGCCTATCCAAATCGTGCAGGATCAACTGATTCCGGAGGAATTAATATTTATGGAGGCGGTTCGATTAAGAGCGGATTATTTACAGAAGTAAATGGAAATTTGCTTAGTTATGGTATAAATTCAAGTCAACAGGGAGACAGGGATGCCAATACAATAGGTGCGATATTTCGCTTGGATACACGTGCCGGTTCCCCTTACTGGAGCTTAAAACGACAACCGGTCGGAGGTTCATCAGAATATTCAGATTTTCAAATTTCATCCGTGGGAGATGTCGGATTCGGATCTGGACACAATAACGATACCAATAGCTTTCTCGGTCAAATGCATATTTTTACTCGATCAGCCGATGTTCCCGTATTGGTACTTCAGGGACAATCTTCACAAACGGCCAATCTTACTGAATGGAGGACCGGATCAGCAGGATCTGCCATGCTTCTCGGATCGGTAGATGCAAATGGAAATTTTAGCATTGGAAGCGACGAAGCTCCTACTGACAGGGTAAATATTGCCCAGTCAACAAGTTCAAATGGTGTAGATGGGGTGCAAATAGAACTGGTAACTGTCGGCGATGCTGACGATATTGATAATGCCGGACTGAGGATAAATGTAACCTCTGGGAATTCAGGTGAAGATAATAGTTTGGAAGGTATTATGGTAGGCAACATTACAGGACAAGCTGATACTCTAGAGTCAGCTTTAAAAATCGGAACAGGATGGGATAGGGATTTTATTTTTTCCAATGCTGATGCTGTTTGGGAATTCGTCGATAACACGACCCTTTCCTGGACTAATGGAGAAAACAATACTTTTCTTTTCAGGGATCTGAGTGCTAATTTCGGAGCTTCAATGGAAACTGGGGCAATGATTAGTCGAAATTCGTATATTGCTGAGGAATTTACTCGTGAAAGAGCAAATATTACTTCTTCCGGAAGATTAAACTGGGGTGATAATACCCAGCTTGGAACAGTTGAAACGAACTCGTGTACTTTTAGCATACTTGACGATACTCCTAACGGAATACACAGGCAAGAAACTTCAGCAACGAATAGCGGTTGTCGAATTTACCACTCAGGATCAACATTAGGAACAGATCCTTCATTAATTTTTGATGCTGACAATTTACCGGTTATTTTGATGAAAGTCAGGCCTTCTAATGTGGGAACCAATGACAGGATTCGAGTAGGACTCGCGGACGATTATGTTTCCACAAACACAGATCCCAGCAACGGAATTTATTTCACTAATGATGCCTCTACTGGAAATTGGCAGGGAGTGACAAGATCAGGGGGGAATTCCACTACATATTCTTGTCCGTCAGCCATCCAAACCGGGACTTCCCAATTTGCTCTCCTCAAGATTGAAGTGCGTTCTGCAAACGATGTAAATTTTTTTGTGGATAACGATGTCAGCAATGGAATAGAATGGGAAACTTGCACCGGTGCGACTGGAAATGTTCCAACAGTCGCTCTTACCTCAATGTTGAAAAATTATTCAACCACTTCCGGAAGGATTTTGGATGTTGATTTTTTTCGGGCTTGGCAGGATGATACGAAAATTCCGGCGATATTAGCCGGAGATGTCGATCCTTCAGAAATTGTGACTGAACAGGAAATTATCGATACGGCATCCGATACTTTTACCGCCAAAGAGTCGATAACTACTCCTAAGCTTTTTGCCGGTGTCATTGAAGCCGATCTTGTTAAGGCGAAAAAAATTGAAGGTATGGAGTTTGTTGAAACCAGGTTTGACGAAACAGATCAGGGAATCAAGAATATTGGAAATGCAATCGAAGAATTGGAAAAGGAAATTTTATCACTAAAAAACTTGGCAAATTCAAATGAACCAAATAAGTCCGAAATGCTAGATGTGAAATATGTAGAAAAATTAATAGCAGAAGGAGGGATTACTGTTTCGGGGCCGGTTGATTTTCAGGGTCCGGCTGTCTTTAAGTCTCTCGCTGAATTTTTTGACAAAGTAATATTTAATAAAGACGTTGATTTCAAGGGAAAGGTTGTGGCTGACGGAGGAATAGTTCTAGGGAGAAGCATCAGCAGAGACACTGACTCTTCCGGATATGCTGTCATCAAGAAAGGAGAAAGAGCGGTAGAGATAAGATTTGAGAATCAGTATGAGGAACCCCCAATAATTACAGCAAATCTGATGCAAAAAAAGATTGATGATGATGAGTTAGCCGAAGCATCCAGTGATCTTTTGCTTTTTTCTGATATCAAATTTATCATAGCCAAAGTTGACAAAAAAGGATTTTTTATTAAAATTGATCAACCAGCGATTACTGACATTGAATTTTCCTGGAATGCGGCGGCAGTTGAGAATGCCAAAACCTTTGAAGAAAATTCTGATCCTTATGGTTCAGACAGGGCTTCTGACAAGGAGAAAGATGAAGATGAGGATGAGGAAGTTGTTTTGAAACCGGAAGGAGGTTCTGAAGAAATTCAAAACACTTCAGATTCTCCTGATTCCAGCTTGGAAGCATCAGGTGCGCTTATTGATTCGGACTAAACTTAGGTAAAGTTTTATAGTAAAAAATATGGATATAGTCAAAAAAAATGAAAAGAAAAAAGTAAATTCTTTGATGATAATACTAACTATTTCAGCTGTTTTAATTATCGGATTAATTTCGTCAGTCTTTTACTTTCATAAAAAATACAAGGAAGCGATAAAAAATCCGGAAATAGTAGTTCAGGATGAAAAAAAAGATATTACAGAAAAAGTCAGAAAATTAATAGAACTTCCAGAAGAAGAACCGCTGATAGCCACCATAACTGATAAAGAAAAATTAAGAGAACAGGTATTTTTTTCCAAAGCTCAAAATGGAGATAAGATTTTATTTTTTATGAATTCTCCAAAAGCAATTTTATATCGTCCTTCGACCAACAAAA
>JAKLHP010000051.1 GCA_022710085.1 Patescibacteria group bacterium
GGAGCAAGAGTAGGTCGCCGCCAAGACTATGTAATTAACTCAAGATGGCCTTAAAATAAACAGCAAGCGAGAGCTTGTTTTTTTGTTGGCTTAGGGCTAGTATTTATTCAGAAACTTAAAAATTGAAAAGGAGGATTTTTGTGAAGATAAAGGACAGGACCAAAAAACCCAGAAAAAGAAAGCTCATAAAGCATGTGCTGAAAGGAGGCAAAACTGAGATTTTGCTTGCGATTGGCTGCAGCGATGAAACTCTCAACAAAATAATTACAAAACCCAGGGATTTTTATAAGAAAGGAGCTGAAATTGCCCATTAAAAGGAGAAGGTATGGGGAATAAAAATAAAGGATTGAAAAGACACGGAGAAGAAGGGATTAACCAATTTGCCCATAAGGTCAACCTGGATCAGGTAGCAGGTGAAGCAGGCAGATGGTCTATTCTAGTTGGAAATACTGAAGACGAATCCGATCTGACAAACGAAGCAACGCTCGGCTTGAATGCGCTCGAAACTCGCAATGCCGTTGGGATGCCCTTTGACGACGAATGCTCTGTTCCGGATACTTCTCTTGTCATAATTGATAGACTTCATGAGGGGGAGCGATGAAAAAAGAGAGAAAGAAAGAGATCCGTCCCGTAAGGCAGCGTAGAGAGAAGGTGGAGTTTGGATTGAACATCGAAACGCTTTCTCTGAATGCGAGGATGGCCTGCGGAAATCTTAGCCTTTGCTGCGGTGATGGAATTCCGGATGATTTTTTCACGAATAATGCCAAATACAGGAGGAAGGGATCTTTCATAAGTGAATAAGGAGAAAGAAATGAGCAAGAAAGGCAAGGAGGTTTTAAAGAAAAGTAAGAAAAAGACAAAAACGAAGAAGAAATGGAGGACGAACAAAGATACCATCAGCCTCAATGTTGAGAGGTTTGCAGGTGTATTTATTCCAGGATAGTTAAAAAGGATACAAGCATAAAACATAAGCCCAAGGGAAATCCCGCGGGCTTATTAATTTTTTCATCTTGTTTTTTTATCTGCTTGGTTGTAGAATAAATTTATGGAAATTTCCAGAGATAAAAAAAGATTAATAATAATCGGGATATATGTCATTATATTCTTCCTTTTTGGTTTACTTGTTTATTCCTGGTTGAAACCAGATCCGACTTGTACTGACAAAAAACAAAACCAGGGAGAAGAAAAAGTTGATTGTGGAGGGCCATGCAGTCCTTGCGCAAAAACTTACAGCGTCCAAGATCTTATTATTGAAGAAAAGGTTTTTGTCCTTGGAGGACAGGGAAAATATGACGTAATGATGAAAGTTTCCAATCGGAATAATCAAGTCGGAGTGAAAAATTTTTCTTACAGGTTCGTTCTCAAGGACATCAGCGGAAATATTTTGGCTGAAAGGTCAGGAAATAGTTTTGTTTTGCCGGTAGAATCAAAATATATCATTGAAACTGATCTGGAATCGAAAGTGGCTCCGGATAATATGGAGGTGATAATAAGTAGCTCTGAATGGGAAGAATTTCTCAGTTATGAACGGCCGGAAATAAATATATACAACAAAAGATATGATCTGGTTTCTTCCGGAGTGGGATATAGTGAAGCCAAAGGACTTCTTCGAAATGAAAGCTCTTTTGATTTCGATCTGATAAAAATAAACGTGGTTCTTCGGGATGAAGCAGGGAATCCCATAGCTTTCAATAAAACAGAGATGAGAACCATAAATTCAGGAGAAGAAAGGGATTTCCGCCTTCTTTGGCCGGTAAATTTTCCAGGATCAGTCCAGGGGGTGGAAATGGAAGCAGAAGTGAATGTTTTTGATTCCGAAACTTTTATCAAAAAATACATAAAAGATACGAAGCCGTTCCAGCAAAATAAGTAAAAAAATATAGCGCAAAAAACACAACATGGAACATATTTTTGTTTCATGTTTCATGCTCTATTTTTAGTTAATTTATGTTTAAAAAGATATTCATTTTTGATTGGATTCTGGTGATCTCAACTTTATTTTTAGCCGGGATCAGCCTCTTGGCGCTTTATGGAATTTCAGCGGCCGGTTTCAAAGATTCAATTATCATTTGGAAACAATTGAGCTTCCTTTTTTTTGGCATCGCTGCGATGGCTTTTTTTGCCCGGACCGATTATCATTATCTTCATTCTTACAGCCGCTGGATTTATTTCATAACTATCTTTTTTTTGATCCTAGTCCTTCTGTTCGGGAGCAGGATCAGGGGAACGTCTGGCTGGCTGGGGGTTGGGATTTTCAGTGTGCAACCGGTTGAATTTGCCAAGGTGGCCATAATTATTTTTTTGGCAAGTTTTATTTCCAGTAAAAAAATGATTTTGGGAGAAATATCCCAACTAGTTGTTTCTTTGGTTCTCGTTATGGCTGTTGTTTTTCTGGTAATAAAACAGCCAGATTTTGGAAGTGCTATGGTCATTCTGGGGATTTGGATTGGTATGACATTGCTTTCCGGGATAAATAAAAAAGTTCTCATCATCCTTCTCAGTATCGGCCTTCTTTTGACAGCATCAACCTGGTTTTATCTGGCTGATTATCAAAAAGCCAGAATAGTAAGTTTTGTTAATCCTGAAGCTGATATCCAGGGAAGCGGCTATAATGTTTTTCAATCTATCGTGGCGGTCGGTTCCGGAGGGATTACCGGAAAGGGAATCGGCCAGGGTTCGCAATCCCAACTCAATTTTTTGCCAGAAAGCCATACCGATTTTATTTTTGCAACTATTACTGAAGAGCTTGGATTTTTCGGTTCGATGATGGTTCTTTTCCTATACGCAGTTATTTTTTATCGGATGAAAAAAATAGCCAATCTTGCTCCTGATAATTTTGGATATCTTCTTTCTTCGGGAGCGATGATTATGATTTTTCTCCAACTTTTGGTTAATATTGGGATGAATATCGGGCTAGTTCCTGTAACCGGGATCCCCTTGCCTTTTTTGAGCTACGGAGGAAGTTCTCTGCTGGCTTGCTTCTTGACTCTGGGAATAATTCTTAATATATACAACAAAAGGACAATTGCTGACTCCAGAATCGTCCAATCTTACTAACTTTGGCTAGAAAAAAAGCCTGATGATGTAACATCAGGCTTTTTAGTTTACACTTTTCCGATCATATCTTTTTAACAGGCTTCTCAGGTGATTGCTTGTTATCCCTGCTTGATTCATTGATTTTGACATTTCCACGAGCTCCATTCCAGAGACGCAGAATACCTTTGTCAGATAACCAAAATGTTTTTTCCATCCGGGAAGCCCCAGTGTCCGGATCCTTTTGTAAACAAGCGCTTTGGCATATTTGCTATTTTGAATAAGATCTACCCGGGTGTAATGTTTTCCCAACTGGATCATTTGTTTTTCGATCCTGGATAAGCATCGGGGATTATAATAATTGGAATAATCCAAGAGCTCGATAAAGTCTCCAGGAACAAATCCCTTGGATCCGGATTCAAAAAGAGCAATGGTCAAAGTCTTAAGATTCTCTTTCTTCATCTCCTCGAACATTTCCAGCATCAAGCTGAAAAGATCGAAAGATTCACAAGGATCAAAGCCTGATATTTCAGGCTCATAGATGCAATTATCTCTTGCAACAACACTGGCATGCAATGTTTCTATTTGGCGAGCCATACGCACCTCCTTTTGTTTGGTTTTTGAAATAGCTAATTGGCAGTAAAACACATCGAAAAGCTCCTGTCAAGATGTGAATAACTCTTTTTGACAAAAAATGGCAGAAGACTATCATTAGAAGCACAAATAAATTAAAACAAAAACATAAATAAATTTCGAAGAGATTAAAAATCTGCTCTTTTAAATGTTAGTAAAATATAAAATTAAGACAAAAAAGATAACAAGCTGGCAAAGATTTTTCCGGGAATAAGAATATTATTTTAAAAGACTGACTAGTGATCGCTATTTCAATTAGTGGTTGATGGCTGGTTCTTTATTTTCAAAAAATTTATTTCAAGGAGGTGAGATATCAATGATAAGCTCCGGGATATTAATGCTAAAGGCTGGAAAGTTCGGGATTGCTTTCATTCCAACAAGGTTGGCTGAAAAAACGCCGAAAAGAATCGAGGAAATTCCTCAGGTACAAGCAACAGAAGTCAAAGAAACTTCCATTGATAGCGGTCTGCTGTATGGCCGGAATAGAAAGGAAATTTTCCTTGAAAATAAGGGAAGGATCATTGATATAACAATTTAATGGGGGATGTGAGGCTGAAAAATCTGCTAAAAACATCCCTCATTACTTAAGATTAAGAAAAAAATAATCATCAGAGGAAATATAAACAGAAAATGAAAAAAATAATCAATAAAAATTTTTAGAAAGCCAATAAGAGTCAATTAGCCCGGCTGGTTGTTTCTAATTTGCTTTATATTCATTTTTATTAAAAGAGAAAAAGGAGGGCTGAAGATGGAGATAAGAACACAGAAAATAAAGATCAAAGTAGTATGCTGTGTCTGTAGGAGGATGATACTGAACGAAAAGGGAGAATGGGTTAATGGAACATTTGACGAGAAGAAGGAGGATAACCTTTCTCACGGATATTGTCCGGAATGCGGTGAAAAAGTAAGGGAAACATATAGACTTTTCGCAGAGACAATGTCAGACCGTAAATAGTTTGTCCTAATGAATGGTATTTAACTTCATTAGGACAAACTATCCTAAACAAAAAATAAAAAGCGGGGAAAAATCAAAAATGGAAATAAATTCGGGTGAAATTCAATTAAGAGTCAATCAAAGTCAATTAGTTTTGGCTAGTTAACTTTGATTGGCTTTTTTTATTGATAAAAAAGGAGGATTCAATGGATGAGAGGAAATTGATATTTGTTTGCGCGTGGTGCAAAAAAGTAGAGATAAGCAAAGGCGTTTGGGAATTAATAAAAGTTCCAGACGGAAAAATTCCTTCTCATGGGATATGTCCGGAATGCGGTGAAAAAGTCAGGAAAGAGAGCGGACTTGTCCCGAAAAAGAAGTCAGACCGTAAATAGTTTGTCCTAATGAATGGTATTTAACTTCATTAGGACAAACTATCCTAAACAAAAAATAAAAAGCGGGGAAAAATCAAAAATGGAAATAAATTCGGGTGAAATTCAATTAAGAGTCAATCAAAGTCAATTAGTTTTGGCTAGTTAACTTTGATTGGCTTTTTTTATTGATAAAAAAGGAAAAAAATGAAATATTACATCCGGTTTGTTTGTTTAATAAAATACAAAGAAATTATGTGAAAAGTGAAAAAGATTTAGGCAAAAATTGAAAAAACAAAAATAAAAAAATAATTAAAGAGGAGAAATGCGGTTCTTATCTTTTTTTATTTTTTATTAAAAGGAGGGGTTAAAACAGAAAAAATGATTTCATCCTAAAGCCGGACTCTGATAAAAATAATTACGGATGAAAATGAAAAAGTTATTCTCACAAAACAAAACAATCAGAAATAAAGCCAACCTGCGTTTGTTACTTTCGAGTAGTGCCTGCAGGTTGGTTTTTTTAAATTCCCTTAAGCGGGAAAAAATAAGCAAATGAAATTTAAGTCCTTCGCAAGAGGGACGGATCCTCAAAGAGAAGGATTTAGGTCATTTTTCTTATTTTAAAACCAAACTGGAAAGGGTGGTGAAAAAATATGAAAAAATTAATAATTGTCGGGGTATTCGTATTTGCATTTGCTCTAACTGCCAATGCGGCGTTTGCTAGTTGCGGTTGCGGATTTTCATGGTGTTGTCCGGAAACAGTGGTAAATAATACAAATAATTCTGCTGTCGTAAATTCTGTCAGCGCTATTTCTGGCACTGGTAAAAACAGTGTTAATGCTGCCTGGCTTGGATCTTCATCGATTTCAACCGGAGCGGCAACATCTGTGGCTAATGTTCAGAATCAAGTCGGATATAACCAAACAGAAATTGCCGGTACAATGATGCCAAAAATATATGTCAACAATACGAATAACTCGATGCTTTGGAATGCCACAAAGACTATTGCTAATACAGGCAGTAATAGCATAAACAGCGGTATTTCAATGAACACAATTTCAACCGGAGTAGCAGCTTCTGGGGCAACGGTTTTGAATGTGGTTGGTTCAAGTGTCACGAAGATTGGATGCGCCAGTTGCGGTGTTAGTGTCAATCAATAAGCATCTCAACATATGGAAGGACGGTGCTAG
>JAKLHP010000052.1 GCA_022710085.1 Patescibacteria group bacterium
CTGCCAATTCCAGCGGTTACCAACTTACCTGGCAGGCTGCTACCGCTTACCTTGAAAATGGCACTGGAGATCAGATCTCTGCCTATACTCCAACCATTTCTGATACCCCGGAAACTTGGAGTGTCAGTGCCACTGAAAGTGAATGGGGAGCCAAACTTAAATCCAGTTCTACCACTTACAACTCTTCCACCTGGGGTAATGCCGATACCTATATCGGAGGAAACTGGCTGAATGTCGCCACTGCTCCTTTTCAGATAATTACCCGAACTGATGAAACTACCCAATCCGGAGACAGTGAAATCATCACCTTCGGAGCCGAGATCGGATCCAACAAATTCCAACCTACCGGTACCTATGATACCGATGTGATTATTACGGCGACGACGCTATAAAAATCTCTTTTCAAAACATTTTTAAAAGCCCCTATCTAAGTAAGAAATAGGGGCTTTTTGTCAATCAAATAGAAAAAGTCTTGGGTTTCAGCTTAAAATCCCTTTGTTTGCTTAACCACTCCATTCCGAATTTTTTTGATAATTCAACAATAAACAAGATCTGGATTTCTTTTTGCTTTTCAGATATATCAGCATGCTTTATGGTGATTCCGGATAGAAGACCCAGTAAATGGTCTCTTGCATACACAGTATCCCTTTTTTTGTCTTTTTCTATGGCTGAGAGCATTGTCTCTACTTTGGAAAAATCAGGATTCGTCTTATTGAAATCTTTGGAAAGATTCTCGTTCTCGTCTATCAGTTTTTGTATCTCCTTTTTTCTGATAGTAATTTTTTGGAATTTTTTCAAGCCGGAATCGAGGCTCTTCAAATCCCCACTTATTTCATCGTTGTTTATTTTTGCCAACAAATAACAGACTTTTATTTCATCCAGCGTTATTGAGTTGTCGCGCATCACTTTCTTTATGCGCATTCCTAAGACAAAAATTGAGGCTAATATTACAAGAATCAAAGAAATTGCTATTGTTTTTTTTCTCATATCTCTCCTCCTCGGAAAGGATTTTTTATAATCTATTTTTTCAACATCTCAATGAACTATTTTTATGTTATCTGAAGAGTTATTTTTGTCAATTTTTATTTTCTCAGGTTTTTACACATCTTCAATCTGGTGATAAAATTAACTCAGAAATAAATATTAAATAAAAAGCCATGAAAAAGAAAATTATAATCATATCATTGGTAATTTTTGGAATTTTACTTATAACCGGATCTTTAGTTGTGAAGATGCTTGAAAACAGGTCGATTAATAGTCATGAATTAGGTTCTGAACCGATTGGCGAAATGGATCAAGCGGGAAATTATTCCAGCCCGTCAGCAGTAGAGCTGAATCAGAAAGCGTCCCTTGTTCAGGAAAGTCGAAGCCAGTTTTCGGGAGAAGGTGATGAAAATTTGGCTGCGGCAGAAAAGAAAATTATCAAAAACGGCAATTTGAATCTTAAGGTGGTGAAAATTGACAAATCAGTCGAAGAAATATCGAAGATTGCCAAAAATAACGGTGGAGACATCTTTTCGACAAATTTTTTCCAGAACTCAAAAAATGTTAAAAGTGGAACGATTACAGTTAAGGTTCCGGTAAATAATTTTGAAAAAGCATTTTCCGAGATAAAAGAAATCGCCAATTTTGTGATGAGAGAATCAATTTCCGGGCAGGATGTTACAGAACAGTATACTGATCTCAAAAGCCGTCTTAAGAATAAACAGGCAGAAGAGCAATCTTTTGTAAATATTTTGGGGCGAGCCAGCACAGTCGAAGATATTTTAAAGGTGACCAAGGAACTTTCCAGGGTCAGGGGGGAAATAGAAATTTTGGAAGGAAGAATAAAACTTCTTGAATCCCAGACTGATATGGCGACAATTTCCATAAGTCTTTCTGAAGATTCGGAAATTACCATTACGGACTCCTGGAGGCCTCTTCGGGTGATAAAAGATACTGTCAATTCGCTTCTCAAGGATATTCAGGGATTTATTAATTTTACTATCGTATTCATTATCCGAGTCATTCCGGTGATTATTTTGTATCTCTTGCTTGTTTTGGTGCTTTTTCTCATCGGGAAAAAGATATACAGGAAGATAAAAAACAGAAAAACAGATAATGAAAGTAAAATCTCATAAGATTTTGTTTAATGGAAAGGCGAGCTAATGGTTCGCCTTTTTTGTTTCTATGATAAAAATCGTCTTGAGGATAGATTTGAAAAAAAGCCGAAAATAAGCTAAAGTAAGAAATAGTTAAGATGTTTCTATGGAAAAATATAATCCTCAAAAAATCGAGAAAAAGTGGCAAAAAAAGTGGGAAGAAAAACCCTCTTTTCATGGCATTGGGGAAAAATCAAACAAAGGGAAATTTTATTGCCTCGATATGTTTCCATATCCATCCGGAGACGGGCTTCATATGGGGCACGTTGAAAGCTATACGGCAACGGATATTATCTCAAGATACTTTA
This sequence comes from Patescibacteria group bacterium, assembly GCA_022710085.1. Taxonomy (GTDB): domain Bacteria; phylum Patescibacteriota; class Minisyncoccia; order Moranbacterales; family JAKLHP01; genus JAKLHP01. Next base: position 2,450 of record JAKLHP010000052.1, read on the forward strand.
GAATGAAAGGATTGAACGTCCTTCATCCTCAAGGTTGGGATGCTTTTGGACTTCCAGCAGAAAATTATGCAATTAAGACGAAAACTCATCCTTCTATAACTACAAAAAAAGCTATTGGGACATTTAAGAGACAGATGGATGGGATGGGCTTTTCCTATGATTGGTCCAGCGAACTGAATTCTTCCGATCCGGAATATTATAGATGGACCCAGTGGTTTTTTCTGCTTCTTTATAAAAATGGGTTAGCTTATAAGAAAAAAGCTAAAGTAAATTGGTGCCCAAAGTGCCAAACAGTTCTGGCTAACGAACAAGCAGAAGGAGGAATTTGTGAACGATGTGAAACGGAAGTTATACAGAGAGACTTGGAACAATGGTTTTTCAAAATTACTGATTTTGCTGAAGATCTTCTTTCCGGATTGGATAATCTGGATTGGCCGGGATCAACAATAGCAGCTCAGAAAAATTGGATAGGCAAGAGCGAGGGAACAGAATTTGAGATGGAAATAAAAGACAGTGATGAAAAAATAAAAGTTTATACCACAAGGATAGACACGGTTTTTGGAATGACATATGCGGTTGTTGCTCCGGAGAATCCGATTATTGAAAAATTGAAAGATAAAATTAAAAACTACGAAAAAATCGAAAAATATATCACTAATGCGCGCAGGAAAACTGAATTGGAAAGGACAGCGCTTCAAAAGGATAAGACCGGAGTAGAAATTCAGGGAATAAAAGTTATCAATCCGTTTACTAACGAAGAAATTCCAGTTTTTGTGGCTGATTATGTTTTGGGGCACTATGGAACAGGAGCAGTGATGGCGGTGCCGGCGCACGATGAAAGGGATTTCGAGTTTGCGAAAAAATATGATTTGCCAATTAAAGAAGTTATCGCACCATATCTGAAAGATGATCCCAATGCAGATAAAGATACCGAGAAGAGAAATGTGGCAACAGCAATAGTGAAGAATCCGAAAGATAACACGTACCTATGTCTTAATTGGAAAACGACAAACTGGAAATCTTTTCCAACGGGTGGAATTGATGGAGAAAGCTTGGCTGAAGCGGCAAAGCGTGAGGTAGAAGAAGAAACGGGGTATAAAAATTTGAAGTTTATAAAACAGATAGGCAATTCGGTGTATGCTGAATTTTATCGTCCGCACAAAGATTCTAATGTTTTTGCCCACTTTAAATATTTATTATTTGAGCTAGAGAATGATGAGGAAGCAATAGTTAAAGAAAAGGAAAAAAATCAGCACGAGGCGGTTTGGATCAAAGAAAAAGATGTAGATTCATTTATTAATGTTTGGAACCAGAAGCTTATTTGGAAAAAATATAAAGAGGGTAATTTTGCTTACTGCGATGATGGAATTCTGATCGATTCCCAAGGTTATTCAGGACTAACTTCTGAAAAAGCACGGGAAAAAATGACGAAGTGGCTGGAGAAAGAAAAAATCGGGAAGAAAAAAATAAATTATAAATTACGCGACTGGCTGGTTTCTCGCCAAAGGTATTGGGGGGCTCCAATTCCGATAATTTATTGCGAAAATTGCGGAGAGGTTCCGGTTCCGGAAAAAGATTTGCCCATCGAGCTTCCTGATGATGTTGATTTCAGGCCGACAGGAGAATCCCCGTTAATTTATTCTAAGAAATTTCAAGATGTAAGGTGTCCGAAATGCGGAGGAAAATCCAGAAGGGAATCGGATACAATGGATACTTTTGTTTGCTCGTCCTGGTACTATTTCCGCTATACTGATCCAAAAAATAAGAAAGAATTTGCCTCAAAAGAACAAATTAAAAAATGGCTTCCAGTTAATTTATATTTGGGCGGAGCGGAACACACTGTGCTTCATCTTCTGTATGCCAGATTTTTCACAAAGGTTCTAAATAAATTAGGACACATTGATTTTAACGAGCCATTTTTAAAACTTCGACATCAAGGAATAATTCTGGCTTCAGATGGAAACAAAATGAGCAAATCCAAGGGAAATGTTGTGAATCCGGATGAGGTGGTAAAAGAATTCGGAGCTGACTCGTTAAGATTATTTGAAATGTTTATGGGACCACTAGAAGATGCCAAACCCTGGAATTCACAAGGAATTATTGGAACGAAGAGATTTTTGGATAAAATCTGGGATTATTTCTCCATATATAAAGAAGAAATAACTAATAATCCAAATATCACTTCCGGGGGTGATAGATATGTAGCTCTTCTTAATAAAACAATAAAAAAAGTTAAGGAAGATATAGAAAACTTTAGGTTCAATACCGCGATTAGTCAGATTATGATTTTATTAAATAATTTAAGAAAATTTAATGAAGATAGCGAAAAAAATGAGTTAGGAGGGAATTACACGTTTTTTGACAAAAAAGAAGATATGGAAAAAATATTAATTTTGCTTTCTCCTTTTGCTCCCCATATCGCCGAAGAACTTTGGGAAAAATTGGGACACAATGAATCAATATTCAAAGAAAAATGGCCAGAGTACGACCCGGCACTAGTTAAAGATGAGGAAATCGAATTAGTTATTCAAGTAAACGGAAAACTGCGCGATAGAATAGAAGTTTCATCTGACATTTCCGAAGCGGAGGCAAAAAAGATTGCAACAGAAAGCGAAAAAGTGAAAAATTTTATCGGAGACAAGAAAATTAAAAAAATCATTTTTGTTAAGGGAAAATTAATTAATGTCGTAATCTAAAATTATGCAAGCAGTAATATTGACCGCAGGGAGAGGAAAGCGAATGAAGCACCTCACCGAAAAAAATAACAAAAACATGCTCAAAGTTAATGGACGTCCGATCCTGAAGTATAAGCTGGATTCGTTTCCGAAGGAGATAGATGAAATAATTTTCGTCATCGGCTATCAGGGAGATCAGATCAAGAAGCAATTCGGGAATAAATACAAGGGAAGAAAAATAAGCTACGTGGTGCAAAAAAGGCTCAATGGAACAGGAGGCGCGATTCATAAAGCCAAAAAACTTCTCAAAGATAAATTTCTGGTTGTTTATGGGGATGATTTATACCATAAGGATGATATTAAGGAGCTTATTAAGAATGATCTTGCGGTCCTGGCTAAGGAAATAAAAGATATTACCCGTTTTGGAATTTTGATTACCGACAAAAAAGGACACTTGATTGAAATTAAAGAAAAGCCAAAAAAATCAAAAAGCAAATTGGCAGCAATTGGACTCTTCGTGCTTAATAAGAATTTCTTTAAATATAAATTGGTTCCGGTTGGAGGAGGAGAATTCGGACTTCCTCAAACATTAGCCACAATGACTAAGGATTATCCGGTAAAGATAGTGAAGGCCAAACATTGGCATCCGATCGGCCACCCAGAGGACATTAAGTCAGCTGAAAAAGTAGTGCATAAGTTTTTAAAATAATATCCAATAAAGTGAAAAATAAAAACATTGTCACTATCGGCGGAGGAACCGGGAGCTTTATGCTTCTTTCAGGTCTCAAGAAATATCCTGTGAATATTTCAGCAATCGTCTCTATGGCGGATGATGGAGGTTCGACCGGGGTGCTTCGCGATGAATTGGGAGTTCTCCCTCCAGGAGATGTTCGCCAGTGCCTGGCAGCTCTTTCTGAATCATCAAAAGAACTCCGGGAACTTATGAGTTATCGGTTCGAAAAGGGAGGACTCAAAGGGCATAGCTTCGGAAATTTATTCCTTTCGGCTCTGGAAAAAATAAACGGAAG
>JAKLHP010000053.1 GCA_022710085.1 Patescibacteria group bacterium
CGTGAGTCGAATAACGGAAACCGCTCAAGCCGGATCGGATGAAGTCCTCCTCTTCGGAGCCGAGATCGGATCCAACAAATTCCAACCTACCGGTACCTATGATACCGATGTGATTATTACGGCGACAACGCTATAGAGAAAAAGATTAAATTTACAAAACACAAAGCCGAGCTAGCGCTTGGCTTTTTTTGTTTTTTACTTTATTTGGTGTAAAATTAAGTCATGGAAAACAAATTTCCGAAAGATTTTTTGTGGGGAGCAGCAATATCTTCTTATCAGGTCGAAGGAGATAATTTAAATTCTGATTGGTGGGAATGGGAGCAAAAAGGAAAAACAAAAGACAAGTCTGGAATTGCCTGTGATTATTGGAATCGCTACAAACAAGACCATGATTTACTTGAGCAGTTAGGAGTTAATTCTTTCCGTTTGTCCTTGGAATGGTCAAGGATTGAACCGGAAGAGGGAAAGTTTTCGGATAAGGCGTTCTCTCATTATAGGGATATACTGATTGATTTGAAAAGACGAAACATTAAAACAGTTGTTACTCTCTGGCACTATACTTTGCCTTTATGGTTTTCCAAAAAATGCAATTGGAATAAGAGTGAATCAGTCGGATATTTTACGAGATATTGCGAAAAAGTGATGGATAAATTAGGTTCTGAAATTGATCTGCTTGTGACTATGAATGAACCGAGGCTTGTGCTTAATCGTGGCTATCTTCTTGGTAACAGGCCGCCGGGAAAACGCAATCCTGTTTCTTTTTTTCTGGCTCGTTGCCATATGGTCAAAGCGCATCGGGAATGTTATATTTTGGCAAAAAAAATAAAACCTGAAATGCTGATCGGCATTACCCAATATTGTAATGATTTTGATTTTTTTGGCAGGCCGAAGTTTATCGGATGGCTGGCAGAGATTGTTGAAAATTTTTACAACTGGTATTTTTTTGACGAAATTGGAAAATTTCAGGATTACATCGGAATAAATTATTATTATGGAGTTGAAATTCACTTGTGGCCTCCGTTTATTACGATGAGGAAAGAAAGACCGGAATTGACCCAAATGAAATGGGGCATATGTGCCGAAGGTATCGAAGAAATTGTCCTTGATGCGTGGAAACGCTACAAAAAGCCGATTTTTATTTTAGAAAATGGCGTCGCTGTAGGCAATGATGAGATACGCAGCAATTTCATAAATAAGTATTTGAATGGTATTAAGCAGGCTATGGAGCAACAAGCGGATGTGCGCGGATATTTTTATTGGTCTTTTCTAGATAATTTTGAATGGGAATCGGGATACGATATTAAATTTGGTCTGGTAGAAATTGATTATAAAACCTTGGAGCGGAAACCGCGGAAGAGTTTTTACGAATATAAAAAAATAATACAAAACAACTGTTTATGATGTTTGTTTTTGCGGCTCTGGGATCATACTTTCTTGGGGCACTTACAGTCATACTGGATAAATTTTTGCTTGGATCAAAAAGAATTTCTTCCGCTCCAGTCTATTCTTTTTATATCGGGGTTTTTGGGCTTTTTGCTTTGCTTTTTATTCCCTTTGCCGGATTTTCAGTTCCAGATTGCTGGCAAATATTTTTAAGCCTCTCAGGCGGAATGTTGTTTAGTTTCGGAATCCTGGCACTTTATTTCGCAATCAAAAAAAGTGAAGCTAGCCGCGTTTCTCCGATTGTCGGAGCAATAATTCCGGTAGTGACCTATTTCCTTTTTCTGATATTTTCCAGTGAAAAACTAGTCCTTATCCAAATAATCGGAGTAACCTTTCTTATTTTTGGAGGACTTCTGATATCCTTTGATCTTCCCCTTAGGATAAATAAAAAGAAATTTTTTTCCGGATTTCAGGCTTCTCTTCTGGCCGGGTTTCTTCTGGCTTCAGCTTACTTTGTTTTTAAATTTGTTTATAACGGGCAGTCATTTTTCAATGGATTTATCTGGACTCGCATCGGGTGTTTTCTGGGAGTAATTCTATATTTCTTTGTTCCCAGTTGGAGAAAAGATATTTTGAAAAGCTTCAAAGAATTTTCAAAACCGAAGAAGAAGGAATATCAGACAGGAGGATTGTTCATCGGAAACAAAATTTTAGGCGGAATAAGTTCCATCCTGCTCAATGTGGCTATTGCCGCGGGGAGTGTTACGCTGGTCAATTCTTTGGTTTCCTCCCAATATGTTTTTATCTTGTTGCTAGCCTATTTCGCTCACAAAAAGTTTCCTTTTGTCTTTGAAGAAAAGCTTTATTTTTGGGACTGGGCGCAGAAAATAGGAGCGATAGTTTTAATCGGAATAGGAGTCGTATTAATTTTTAAAGCTTAGAGTCTAAAAAAATTCTAGATTAATAAATTTCAAAATTTAGCTTTTAGAATTATCAAAAGCATGTTTAAAAAAATATTCAAATTTCTATTAGTTGCCTTCAGTTCTCTTTGTGTACTGGCCATCATCTTGCTTATTTGTTTCAACCTTCCTGTTAAAAAAACCGAGGAAAAAGCCGAAATGGGAGTTACTTTTTCTTCCCGCTATGCCAGAGATATCGGGATCAATTGGCAGGAGAATTATATTGCCATGCTGGACGATCTGAAAATAAAGAGAATAAGAATCCCGGTTTATTGGGATCTGGTTGAACCGAAGGAAGGAAAATTTGATTTTTCTGAAGTTGAATGGCAACTTCTGGAAGCAGAAAAAAGAAACGCTGAAGTAATTTTAGTGATCGGCCAAAAAGTTCCTCGCTGGCCGGAATGCTTTATTCCGGAATGGGCCGATGTTAATGACAGCAAAAGGAAAGAAAGCTTGCTAAAATTTATCGAAGTGGCAACCAACCATTTCAAAAGTTATCCGGCAGTAAAATACTGGCAGGTGGAAAATGAACCATTTTTAGATTTTGGAATCTGTCCGGATATTGACTATGATTTGATTGACGGAGAAATCGAAACTGTCAGAAAAAATGATAATTCCAAAAGGATTATCGTTACTGACAGTGGAGAACTTAGCCTTTGGATTTCGGCAGCCAAGAGAGCGGATATTTTTGGGACCACGATGTATCGCGAGGTGGTAAACAAAAGATTGGGTGCCTGGAAATATCCCATCGGGCCAAACTTTTTTAAATTAAAGAAGGTGTTTATTGAAATTTTTGCCAAACAGGAAAATGCCATCGTGGTTGAGCTTCAAGGAGAACCTTGGCTTTCCGGATGGACAACCGGTTTTTCCCTGGAAGAACAACTCGTTTCAATGAATAGTGAAAAACTGAAAGATAACGTACAATTTGCAAAAAATACAGGACTTTCCCAAATTTATCTCTGGGGCGTGGAATGGTGGTATTATCTTAAGACGCAAAAGAGCTATCCTTTTCTTTGGGATGAAGCCAAGGTTATTTTTTCGGAAAATAATTAATTTTTTAAACAAATAATTCAGTGGAACTTTACGTTCAAGAAAAAAGAATGAAAAAGGGAGGTTGGTTGCTGGTTGTTCTGTCGGTTTTTCTTCTTCTATCTTCAGGATTATTCTTCGCTTACACCAAATTTCCTTCTTTTTTTAAAACCAGGATTTATCTAGACAGGAATTCCGATATCGGTCCTTGCGATCCAGTCACAATTAACTTTTCCCGTCCGCTAGCTTTAAATATTTTTGATTTGAAAGTCGGGATTTATCCTGAAAAAGAAATTGAATATCATTTCGAAGACAACAATAAGAAACTGGTCATTGTTTCTAAAGATTCTTGGATCCTTGAAGAGGATTATGAGATTAGCATTTCAGGAAGAAACTTCTTTCTTTATCCGCTGGATGAAAAAATTTATTTCAAAACTTCCAGTTATCCAAAACTGGTAGGATTCTATCCCGCTCAGGGAGAAAAGGATGTTATTTTGGATATTGAAGATCCAATCAGAGCTTATTTTGACGGAGAGATTGATAAATTTAAAGTCAGATTTGCAATTTCTCCTTATCAGGAAATGGCTTCTGAGATTGAAAAGGATACAAACGTGATAAAACTTCTTCCCAAAGAAGAGTTGGAAAGGGGAAAAAAATTCAATGTCAGCATTTATATCCGTCATAAAGACGAAAAAGAAGAAGATTACCGTAAGGCAAACGATATTTCTTTTGAAACCAAGCCCCTTGCTCCTCCAGACTGGGACAAAGATTTTGCGGTAAGGCTGGAACAGGCCAAGAAATTTACCGAAGCTAAAATTAGGGAAGGAAAATACATAGACATAAATCTCAAAAGCCAAATCTTATCCATTTTTGAAAATGGAAAAATTATAGATACATTTTTAGTTTCGAGCGGAAAAATTGGGATGGAAACTCCGCAGGGAAGTTTTCAAGTGCATAACAAATATCCCAGAGCCTGGTCAAAGAAGTATGGACTTTATATGCCTTATTGGATGGCAATCGTAAACTCAGGAGATTTTGGAATACATGAACTTCCAGAATGGCCAGGGGGGTACAAAGAGGGGAAAAACCACCTTGGAATTCCTGTTTCCCACGGATGCGTCCGTCTGGGAATCGGATCGGCCGAAAGAGTCTATAATTTCGCAGAAATCGGAACACCTGTAATAATACACAGCTAACCGTGCTATAATTAAATAGGAGAAGAAAGGAGGTGTTTTTTATGGATAAAGATAAAAAAGGAGCCTCAAAATTGGTAGTTATGCTTTCCCTGATTGCTTTAATTTTAGCGGCAATAGTTTCAATTTTTAAGGTTGATTTATGGCTGGCTGGAACCCAATGGATCCTAGTTTCGATTGTCCTGGCGGTTTATTCAATTTACCTCAATGAGTGCGACTGTACTTGCTGCAAGGAAAAGAAAGATGGAGAATAAGATTTTTTATATCATTGCCCACAACATAAGAAGCGCCTATAACGTCGGAGCGATTTTTCGAACAGTTGACGGGATGGGAGCGAAAAAAATATATCTCACAGGATACACCGCTTTTCCCGCTAATTCAGCAATTTATAAGAGTTCTGCCCAGAAAATGATAGAGAAAACTGCCCTAGGAGCAGAGAAAAATGTTTCTTGGGAAAAAGTAAAAAGTATTTCCAGTTTAATATCAGATTTAAAGAAAAAAGGATTTAAAATCGTGGCCCTGGAACAAAGCAAAAAAAGTGTAAGTTACGAAAAATTTAAACCATCTTTTCCTTTAGCCTTGATTATTGGAAGCGAGCCAAGGGGAATAAATGTGAGAATTTTGGAAAAGTGCGATAAAATAATTGAAATTCCGATGCGCGGAATGAAAAACTCTCTGAATGTTTCGGTGGCATTGGGAATAGCAGGTTATCAATTAAATTCAGATTAATATGAAAAAAACAAAACTGGCTATTTTTGATATTGACGGAACAATTTTCAGAAAAAACTTGCACTTTGTTCTTATCAATGAACTCGTTTTTATGAAAGTTTTTCCCAGAAAGGTCAAAGATATCTTGGTGGATGTTTATGCCGATTGGCTGGAACACGAAGGAACTTATGAAAAATACAGAACATCCCTGATTGATTTGTATTCTCAATATATCAAGAATTGCAAAAGGGAGGATGTTATAAAAGCCAGTAAGGAAGTTATTTATTTTCATGAAAAAAGAACTTATCTTTTTGCCGAAAAACTGATAAAAAAACTTAAAAAAGACAATTATTGCATCATTGCCATTTCAGGATCTCCGTCAGAAGTGGTGGAGGAATATAATCGAAAGCATCTCAAATTTGACAAGGTTTTCGGAAGCTCTTATGAGCTGGATGAAAAAGGATCTTATACGGGAAATGTAATTTTTGAACCGACTAAAAATAAAGGAGAAGTAGCTAGGCAGTTTGCAGCAGAGAATAATATTGATTTCAAGGATTCATACGGAATAGGCGATACCGAATCGGATGCAAGCTTTTTGGATCTGGTTGAGTCTCCAATCGTTTTTAATCCCAATCAGAATCTGAAAAAAATTGCGGAAAAGAAGAAATGGAAAATCATAGTTGAAAAAAAAGACGTGATATATTCAATCTAATAAATTTAATTTTTTAGAAATATGGCAAGCAAGGGATTAAGCAGAAATTTAAATGATTTTATTGAGAAAACACTGTGGATCTGGCTTCCTT
>JAKLHP010000054.1 GCA_022710085.1 Patescibacteria group bacterium
CAGCTATTCCTATGAATATAAAAATCGACGATCCGATTATTCCTAAATACGTGCAGACTTTTCTTGTGTTCACAAGGTCCTCCTTAAAAGGTTTTTCTTTTTCACTAACCCGTAGACAATCCCAGAATTAGGAACTCCGGGGAAGGAACAGTACCGAGGAATATCAGAGCCGAAACCCCAATATCCATGTCTGGGCAAAAAAGTTCCCGGTATTGATGACAAAAGATAGCAGCCACCAATTGTCTACAGGTTAGTAAAAAACAAAAAACAGCCCCATTTTTAACTTTTTTAACGTGTCCTATGCAGAACACTTAATATAATACAATCCGATGACTTTTTACTTTAGCATACCTTTATTTTTTTGTCAAATGGTGATAAAATGACCTTGTATCTTATTTAAGTGTAATTATCTTCTGTAAATTTGATCAAAGCAGCAGTTTTTTATAGCTAAATACTGAAAATTAAGTATAAAATATTACTTTCTATGATCACGAATTCCAAAGAACAAATAGAAGACTCTAGTCTTGATAATACGCTCCGGCCTCAAAGTTTCGGGGAATATGTTGGTCAGGAGAAAACCAAGAGAAATCTCGGCATTCTGATTGATGCGGCCAGAAAAAGACAAGAGCCGATTGAGCACGTGCTTCTTTATGGGCCGGCAGGACTAGGAAAAACTACTTTGGCTCATATTATTGCCAAAGAGACAGGGGTCAACATCAGAGTGACATCCGGTCCGGCCATTGAAAGGGTGGGAGATCTGGGTTCGATTCTTACTAATTTAAGCGATGGAGATATTCTTTTTATTGATGAAATTCACCGGCTCAACAAGATGATTGAAGAAGTCCTTTATCCGGCGATGGAGGATTACAAATTGGATATTATTATCGGCAAAGGACCGTCGGCCAGAACTTTGCAACTCGATCTTCCTAAGTTCACTCTTATCGGAGCAACAACCAGGCTAGGTTCTCTTTCTAATCCTCTTCGTAATCGTTTCGGAGTGATTAACCGGTTAGATTTTTACAATGACGAAGAAATAGAAAAAATAATAAACCGTTCAGCCAGAATTTTGGATTTAAAAATCGACAAAAAGGGGTCAGGAAAAATTGCCAAGTGCAGCCGGAAAACTCCAAGGGTCGCCAATAGGATACTCAAGAGAGTCCGAGATTTTGCCCAAATAAACAATCGGGATACTATTGATGAAGAAATTGCCCAGGAAGCCTTGAAGATATTGGATATTGACGAACTGGGCCTCGAACCTACTGATCGTCATATTTTGGAGACAATTATCAAAAATTTTAATGGCGGACCAGTCGGAGTTCAGACTATCGCAGCAGCCACTTTGGAGGAAATTCAGACCATTGAAGATGTTTATGAACCCTACCTGTTGCAGCTTGGATTTTTGGCTCGTACTTCCCGAGGGAGAATGGTGACGGAAAATGGTTTTCGCCATCTCGGATATGACTATCCGGAAATCCAGAAAAAACTAATCTAAAACAAGCAATATGGCTATTGTCTATCTTTCTTATCTTGTTGTCCTTCTGTTTTTTGTAATTTCAGGAATTTTTATTATTTATCATATAGTTAAATATTCTTACAGCAAAACCGCGATGCTTTTTACGCTTCTGATCTTTTGTTCAATAATGGGAATTCTGGTTTTCACCAATATTACTTTGTTTTTTACTATTGATTTTAATGATTTCATTTCTATCTTAAAACTTTAGACAATGCCAATGGAGATATTTGATCACAAGAAAATAAGTGAGATCAAGGAAAAAGAAAGGATAATGAAAATAATCCATCGCCATTGGTTTGATATTTTCAAGCAGTTTATCCTCATTGTTTTTATGTCCCTGATCCTAATTGGCTCCTTGAGCTCCTTTCCCTATTTTTTTTCAGTTCTTCAGGAGCAGAGTTATTACAATATTTTTATTTTTTTTGAAAACATCTTTGCGATTTTTATCTGGATATTCATATTTTTTGTCTGGATCGATTATTACTTCGACATCTGGATTATTACCAGTGAAAAAATAATTAACGTTGAACAAAAAGGTCTTTTTATCCGCTCTCTCAGCGAGCTTAAATTTGAGAGGATCCAGGATGTGACGGTTGAAGTCACGGGAATTATTCCGACCATGCTCAACTACGGAGATGTTTATATCCAGACAGCCGGAGAAAAAGAAAGGTTTGTTTTTCGCCGCATTCCTGATCCCTATGCTATCAAGGACATGATAATGGCTCTTCAGAAAGAGCAAATTAAAGAAGAAACCAATGAATTAGGGGAAGTTATTCGCAAAGAGATTCACAAAGAAATCGCGTAAAAATATTTGAATAGTTCACTTGGCGGTATCAAATCGGGTTTACTCCGTTGAATACCGCGAAGCGGTCCCGCCTTTGGTGGGATTCAACGGGGCGGGAAAATGAAAAAAAGAGGAGGAAAAATTTTTCATTTATTTTGGATTCTGTTTTTAACAGCAGGATTTTTTATTTTACCGAAAAATACCCGGGCTGATGCCCACATTGTAATAAATGAAATAATGATCGGAGAAAAGAATAATTCCAAGAATGAATTCATAGAGCTTTATAATCCGACCAATGATCCGATAAATCTTGAAGGATATAAATTAAAAAAAGAAACGGATTTAGACAAGTTTTATTATCTTGTTAACCCCTCAGGATTTAAAGGAAAAATACCATCCAAGGGATATTTTTTAATCGCTTCTCCGGATTATTTTTCTGTGGTTAGTGCAGATTTAGCCTATTCGAATAAAAGCAACTCTCTGGCTTCAGGCAACGCAGTTATTCTATATGACAAAGAAGATAAAATTGTTGATAAAGTCGGTTTTGGTCTGGCAAAAGATTTCGAAGGATCTCTGCCTGCAACAAGTCCTTCTGATGGTGAAAGCATTGAAAGAAAAGAAATAGGGAAAGACACAGATGATAACAATAAAAATTTTGAAATCAAAAAAGAGCCGTCTCCTCGAAACAGCAGTTATGGTGTGATACCGGAAAAAGAATCGGAGCCTAAGAAATATTCTGATGAAATCAAAATAAACGAGGTCTTTCCAAACCCTAAAGGGAAGGATGACAGTGAATTTATTGAACTTTATAATTGTTCCAAGGAAAAGGTTGACTTATCTGGTTATATTTTGAAAGATTCATCCAAAAATGGAAAATATGAAATTCCCAATGGAACCGAAATAAAACCTAATGGATATTTTCTTATTTATAAAGAGAAGTTTAAATTTGCACTTAACAATTCAAATGAAACTATTTATTTGTTTAATCCAAATAAAAAAGAAATAGACAGAATGAATTATGTTGAAAGTGCCAAAGAAAATATTTCCTATAATTTTGATGGGCAAAAATGGCACTGGAGCAGATTTTTGACGCCGGGAAATGAAAACCGGTTCAATAATCTTCCGACCAGTAAGCTGAAAATTGAAAAGAAAGTTTACAAAAATATGCTGGCAGAATTCAGAGTAAGCGCAAAAGACAAAGATAAGGATAAATTAAAATTCGTTTGGGATTTTGGAGATGAGCATAAAAGCTATAAGCGAAATACAAAGCATAAATATCTGAAAAAAGGAGTTTATCAAGTTTCGCTCAAAATTTCTGATGGAAGTGAGGATATTTTTAAAACATTCGAAATTGAAGTGGGAAAATTTCCGAAATCGGAATTAAAAATTGTTTCAGTAAATGCTAATCCGAAGGGAAAAGATATGAAGCTGGAAGCTATCGGAATCAAAAATAATTCCAAGAAAAAAATAAATCTAAAGGGATGGAGTATTGCCACTGGCTGGAAAAATCTATATAATCATCCGATTACCAAAAAATTTGTATTAAAACCGGGAGAAACCAAAGAACTGACCAGAGAATATTCTTTATTTTCCTTAAACAACAAACAAACCAAGATTGAACTTCGCTATCCTGATGGAAAAATTGCTTCAAAGGTGAAATATAGCAAAAAAGAAGGAATCCAGAATGATGAAACCTACGAAAAAACTGAAAATGGCTGGGAATGGGTGGAGATGCGGACTGATGCAGACGAAATACGGACCAGCGCGGAAGATACGTTGGAATCACCAGAGAATACGGTGCCGGAACAAAACGCGGAAAATGATAATCAGGACAATGCTGAAGAAAATAAATCGGAAGAAAAGATACAAGAAAATGAACCGGAACAAGTTGAGGGAGAAATTCTGGGAGCGGAAACTGTCAAAAATTATGAAAACATTTCTGGTGACAAACCTGTTTCTGGAAATTTTTTCCAAAGAATTTTTTGGAACACGAATAAATTTATAAACAATCTGATCAATTTACTTTTTTAAAAAATAAAAAAGAGCCATGTTTATAGACTTGGCTCAAAGTCTTATCAGTTGATTCTTTAAATTTCTTGGGATATTTTTCCCACTCGCAAACTGTTTTTCCAAATAATCTCTGAGTGAGGGGCAAGAGGATAGGATTCTATCGCTCTTGCCTCTTGGTCTACTTGATACGCTGAAGCAATGCTTCAACGGCTTTCGGCCAGTTTTTTCCTCTCTTTTTCACTTCTTCTTGCCATCCGCTCCCCTCTTCGAGCCAATCGAACGGCAATCCTAATTTAAGCTCATAAAGGAGTGGCCCGATATAGCTATCGTGAATCCAAGAAATTGTTTTTCCGTGATGTCCGTCTTGCTCGCTCTCGTAGCAGTTGGTGCATACTACAACAGGTTTCGAAAGACTAATGGCATGAATGATGACCAGGAGGCCGCCAGGAGGAATTTCTGTTGGATAGTTTCCTACGATGTTACTCGGGCAAAACATGAGATCGGTTATGATGCCGTCAACTTCAGACATCTTTTCTAAAATCTTAAGAAAAGCAAGTTCTGGATTAATAGCAATACACTCATGTCCAGCATCTTTTACAGCTTTTTCGGCTTTTTCCAATTCCTGATACTTGTCATCAATAACCATAATTTTCATGCTTTTCTCCTTTCCCTGCCTCTTTGTCTCTGCCGCGGCTGCGGAATATTGGACCTTTGAGGACTTAATAGGAAGTAATTTTTCAATGTACTTGTGGCTTCCCACTCGCAAACTATTTTTCCAAATAATCTCTGAGTGAGATGTGAGAGAAGTGTGTCAACCCCTCTCACCTGAATTTACTTAATCACCTCCTTTTCTTCGAATTGATCAAAGAAATTTTCTTCCGGAATTAGTTCTAACTGATTCGGATCATCTTTTATTGACCAAGAAAAGTTCATCCTGTTTACGAAAAGATCTTGAAGCTCATTTCTGCATTCCCAACATGTGCAGTAATGAAGAACAGCTTTGATGTGCTTATTTTGCACCAAATGACGATTATCTTGAATTAAAAAAATACATTCCGTCACACATTTTGTTTGTCTGTTCATAATTTTCTCAAAAAGATTCTTTTCAAATTCTTTTATCTCCATTTTTTCTCCTTTTCCCTGCCTTTTCATCTCATCGGCGAATAAGGTCTTATAGGAGGTGATTTCAAGGTACTTTGTTAAGATGTTTCTTTTTGACTTGTCTCGTAGCGAGCTTTGCTCTGCTTCTAGGGAGTTTCATCTTAACGGTCAATTATACAGTCATAACGATAAAATGTCAACATAAAACGTCAATCAAAATGTATAAATAGCTTTTTTTAGCCAAAATAATTTATAAAATATATTAAAAAGTTGACGAAAAGTATCGACATATAATACAATAAGAGCGTGGAAATAAAAGATATACTGGGACAATTAGACATGGAAGGAAAGAAAGCAGATGTTTATCTGGCCGCTTTGGAGTTGGGCGGTTCGACGGTTATTGAAATAGCGAAAAAAGCCAATGTCAAAAGGACAACTTGTTATGATGTTTTGCTGGATCTTATCAAAAAAGGCCTAATTTCAGAGACTGTTCGAGGAAAAAAGAAGCTGTATATAGGAGAAGATCCGGAAAAAATCCAAAAAGACCTGCAAAAAAAGGAAGGGTTGTTCTCCGAAATTCTTCCCCAACTCAAATCAATTCACAACGTAGGCGGAAAAAAGCCAAAAAT
>JAKLHP010000055.1 GCA_022710085.1 Patescibacteria group bacterium
ACGGAGATGTAAAAATTTCAACTGCTCAAAGCAAATTTGGTGGAAGTTCGGCGTATTTTGACGGAAGCGGGGACTATCTGGAAATTCCTGCCAGCGATGATTGGAAAATGGTCAATGAAAGTTCCAGTTTTACGGTTGATTTTTGGATTAAAAGTAATTCAGGTGAATCGACATACATAGTGGGAAATGATGATCAATACAGTGGAAGCAGAAATGGAGTTTGGTCAATTTTCAGGGCAAGCACCTCAGGTATTTTCTACTTTTGGGTAAAAAATGACGCCGGAACATCCTCAAGCGCCAATTTAACATCTGCTGATGCCAATACATACATATTTGATAATAACTGGCATCATGTTTCCTGTGTGAAAAACGGCTCGACTCTTTCCATTTATGCTGATGGGGTTCTCAGGGGTACGACCGGAACCGCTGCGAGCGGAAGCTATACCGGGAATTACAACGTGCGGGTAGGCATTAATCCAGTAACGATTTATGCCCCTTTCACTGGCTATCTCGACGAACTCCGTATTTCTAAAGGCATCGCCCGTTGGACGAGCGCTTTTACAACGCCAAGCGCGGAATATTTCTCCGGAGATTTTTCCAGTACTTCCAAAGTTCCGTTTTATGTCGCGGCTGATCGGCCGGGGACTTATCTTGAAGCGACAGTCGGGGAATCCAATTTTGCCAACAATGAAGCGGATGCAAATACTGTAGGTATCTGGCACCTAGACGAGGGAACCGGAAGCGGAGCATATATGAAAGATTCATCAAGCTATGGCAATCACGGAACTCCGAGCGGAGCAACATCCGTAGAAGGAATTTCTGGAAAGGCGAGAAATTTTGACGGAAGCGGGGATTACATCAACCTTGGATCCGCGACGTCATTAGACTTTGGAAACAACGGACCGTTTACTTTTGCTGGCTGGGTAAGGCCGACAACGCTTGTGGATTATGCTGCCTTTGTTGGAAAAGATACTTCTGGCAGAACTTCTCCTTACACATATATGACTACTTTCATGGCAAATGGAAGGCTTGAAGCGTATACCGGAAGTGCGTGGGTAGATGTTTGTCCGGCTGGATCAGTTGCCAATGGGAATTGGTATCATGTTGCTTTTGCTTATGACGGAACAAATTTGAGCGGATATGTAAATGGAACAAAATGTGGGTCTACAGCTTTCTCTTATACGGACAATGCCGCCCATGATGTTACCATTGGAAGCTGGAACTCAGGAGTAACGACATACGATTTTAACGGAATTATGGACGAAGTCAGTATCTCAAATTCAGTCCGCAGCGCTTCCGAAATCCGCCAGGCTTACGAAATCAGTAAACGTACCCACAAAATTACCATTGACTTTGGTGCTTCCTTGGATTCCGGAGATCTTATCACCGGTTCGTCGGATACCGGCTTCACGATTGATGCCACTACCAAAGGACTTTCAGATGAAGGAGAAGGACTTTACAAAGGAGACAAAATCATCATCAAAGAAAATTACAACGGAACCGAGTATATTGCCCAGGGAACGGTTACCGATATCACAACTTCCACTGGAGAAACCACGGTTGATTCTTGGGATGAAGGCTCCACTTTCCCATCCAGCGGGTTCACTGCCGGTGCCACTGTTTTCAAATGGCAAAGAGAATATATGGATCTGACCGGAGCGATGGACAGCCAAATTGATGCTACAAATCGAATGACTCTTCGCGTTACTGATGGAATTGAAGGAAGAAGTTTTTGGCTGGATGATTTTGAAAACGTTTCCAATTATCTTACCGACCCGGCTGCCACCAGTAATGTAACTTCGACTTTAAATAGATACGTCCAATACCGAGCCATTGTATCTTCAACTGATGCGATGGTAACCCCGTATCTTTCCGGAATCAGCACCAACTATTCCGGGGGTCCGACTCTTGACCTCATAATGCGCCACGGAAAATGGTTTAGCGGAGGAGCCAAACAAAGTTTCTGGTGGGTGAATTAATATTTTTGGATAAAGGATGTATGAAAATTGCCATTCAAGCGGCAGATTTAGATAGTCCAAGGATTGATGGAACCAGAGTGTATCTTTTGAATATGCTTAATCGTTTCGGGGAATTATCTTCCAGTGATGATTTTTTTATTTTCCACAGGGAAAATTTCAATCCCAAGCTTGAACCGAAAAAATTTCCTAATTATCAAATACTCCAAAAACCGTTTCCTTTTTATTGGACTCAGATTAAATTTTCCATGGAACTTTACAAGGGGAACTTTGATTCGCTTTGGATGCCGATGCAGGCACTTCCTTTTGTGGGAAGAAAAAATCTCAAAACCACAGTTACTATTCACGATCTGGCTTTCAAATATTTCCCTGAATTTTTCCCCAAAAGAGATCTTCTTCGTTTGAATTTGTTCACTGATTTTGCCATAAAAAATTCTGACAAAATTGTTGCTGTTTCTCAGTCGACCAAAAAAGACATCCTTCATTTTTATCCCGGGATAAAAGAAGAAAAAATAAAGGTGATTTATCACGGATTTGATCCTGATTTATTTCAAAGAAAATTTTCGGAAGAAACGGAAAAAGAAATTTTAGATCGTTACACACTGAGCGATGTTCAATATGTGCTGTACGTCGGTGCCTTGCAACCCAGGAAAAATCTGGAGCAGCTTATCGAAGCTTTTGAAATGGTCAGAAAAGAAAAACATAGATTGAAGTTGGTGCTAGCCGGAGGAAAGGCTTGGATGTGGAAGGAAATTGTTAAGTGTGTAAACAAAAGCGAATTTCGAAATGACATAATTATTACCGGAACTATTTCCTTTGAAGAAGTTGCTGTTCTGTATCAAAATGCCGAAGTTTTCGTCTTTCCTTCGCTGTATGAAGGATTTGGCATTCCGATTCTCGAGGCTATGGCTTCCGGAACACCGGTAATTTGCAACCAAAATTCAAGCTTGCATGAAGTAGCTGGGGATGCCGCCCTATATTACAAAGGAACTTCTGGCGAATTAGTTTTTAAGATGAAAGAAGTTCTGGAAAGCAAGTTTATTCGGGACAACTTGGTGCGAAAAGGATCGGAACAAATAAAAAAATTCTCCTGGGACAAATGCGCCAAAGAGACATTGGAGTTTATAAAAGAATAAATATTAAATATTAATTTTCAAATCCCAATTTTCAATTTATTTTTTATAAATCCATTAGGATTTCATTGAAAATTGAAAATTATTTACGTAATTTACCTCATCAAAGAATTAATTAAAAACCTAAAATTCAAAAATTATGATTCTTTGAAATTTTTATTCAGGTAACATAAAAGAAAAATGGAAGCGATTGTGATTGTTGCAATTTCCCACCAGGTGAATTTGAGCAGGGAGTTGATTGCCAGAATAATGAAGAAGATTATTAAACCGTAAAATAATGCGGTTTTCTTTTTGTTAAATTCAAAACCAATATCATTCAATCTCCCAAGATATATTATTCCGCCAAGGATCGCAAAGACCAGCAAAGTCAATTTGGTAAAACTTAAATAAGCGCCGACCAGTCCCGGAATCACTCCTTCGGAGACAAGTAGCAGTGCGTATGAAATCAAAAGTAAAATCAGAATATCATTAAGTATTTTGTGTAAAAATATTCCTAAATTACCCTTTAATTTTTCACGGAGTTTGTCCATAGTTAGTTATAGCTCTATTCATTAAAGTTATTAGCGAGGATCTTAAATTTTTCCAGGTCATTTCCTTCTTAAAATTTACGGATATATCCTGGATATCAATGTCTTTTCCAAAAGACGATTCAAACTCAAAATCATTTCCGGAAAAGTTATTTATCTCAGAAATCGGAATATCGCATTTATATTTTTCAGAAAGACTGAATGATTTGGCCAGAACGCACCCCCCCTTAATTTCGAGATTTTTTTCTTCAACCAGGACCGGGTTGGTTTTCAAGTAGAAACTGATGGCGCCTTGTCCGACAAGCTCATGTTTTTCTCCTCCTGATATCAGATAATATTTTCCAGTTTCTTTGTCGGAAAATAATGTCCCATCAGGATGGGGAGTTTTCAAGGTGAACAATTTCTCCTTCTGATAAACGGAAATTTCTTCTTCACTGACCGGTATTACATCATCCCAATTCCATCCCATCGATTGGAATGTTTTGGGATTATTTATGGGCCATATTTTGTTTCCGCTAACCACATAAACGGAAACGCCTGAAGACAGAAGTGAACCATCTCGAAATCCCAGAAATTCTTGGGAAACCGGATAATTTCTCAGAAAATTTTCATCTTCAGTAAAAGCCTGATTTGCGGAATATTTTGAAAGATAAGCTTTTTCGCTCACGAATTTATACAATGTTTTGTCGGCAAGCTGGTAATAATCGCTGCCGATTTTGAATAATTCAGGAGTTTCAGCCTTATTAATTTCATCTCCCTTAGGATAAAAAAATGATCGGAATGATTTCCTGACGGAAACTTTTCCCTCTGCGACATCGGAGGATTTTTCGGATAAAATGAAAGTAGCTTCAACCTTGGAAAAATCTCCTATTAGATTTGTGTCGAAAATTAATTTATTATCCGCGGGAACCCTTCCATTTTTTACAAGCTCTCTCTTTTCGTTTCTTGGTTCAACAACGGTGTTTTTGGATGAGTCGGGATTTTTAAAGGAGAAAACAAAATTAGCTGAAGGAAAAAGAATGAGATAAATAGCGCAAAAAAATCCTAAGATAAAAATTAGATAAACAAAAAATCTGGCAATCCGGTATCTTTTTTGCCAAACCGGTTCTAACTCTAAATTAACCGATGTGTTTTTTCCAGCCATAATGTTATTTTATTTCGAATATGCTTCCTCGAATTTTCATACTCTCTTTTTGAGGAAGAAGATAAGGAGAATATTTTGTCGGCTTTTCCAGTCTCTCGGTTTCCATCAAGTAATCTTTAATAAATATCATTTTTTCTTTTCCCAACGAATCGGAGTAAAAATCAATGTTTTGTTCGGGAACGACCAGGTATATTTTGGAAAATTTATCCCGGTCAATTTTTTTAATGTCTTCGGGGTTGAAAATATAAACGGAATTTTTTTCAAAGAGAAAATTCATAGGGCCGGTTATCATTGACCACCCGTCGCCGCTTGCCAGCCGGTCAACAAGAACCAGGTCTTTTCCTGAAAAATTATTGCTGATATTCTCCGTTTCATTTTTGAGATTCTTGTTTTCTGAAAAAGGAAAATAATTTATGAATAAAAATAGATTGAATCCCGCCAATGACGCAAGGACGAAATAGGAAATAATTTCTCTGTGGCGTATATCTTTCTTCGTCCATTTTTCCAGGAAAACAATCGAATAGAAAAAGAATACTGGAAAAATCGAAAAAACAAATCTTCGGAGCATCCAAGGATGGTCAGAGGAGATCCAGGGATTAAAAAGATAAAAAAATGAGGGCAAGGCTACGAAAAATGGGACCAGGAGATTCCAGTCCTTCTTTTTCAGGAACCAGGCGATTCCCAGAGTTCCGAGAATTAAAAAACTTGAAATTCCGTAATTGAAAAAAGTTTTCATTTCAGAAATAATAGGTGAGAATAATTTTTCGCAAGCTGTGATTGTTTCACTGCTACTATTTCCGAAATGCAGGACAGCTCTTCCTATTTCTTTGTAAAAATAGAAATCCTGAAAAAAGTTAATGATAAAAATGACTCCCAGAAAAATTGCCGGATATAGCAATATCATTTTTCTCTTTTCTTTCCAAAAAACATCTTTTTTAGTTAAAAAGAGAATCACAATGAATCCGGAAGCTAAAAATAATATTCCTTCAATCCTGGTGAAAACCAAAAGTCCGGCGGAAATCAAAAATGAATAATAATGAAAAGGTTTTCGATCCTTGACGAATAAATAAATCCAAAGAATGGAAAGCCAAAGAAGCATGAGGGCCATGTTTTCACTCAGGGTAAATTTGAAAAACCAGAAAAAGGGAAGAGAGGTGGTTGTCAGCGCCAAAAGGATAACCGAGTACTTCTTTCTTATTATCATTCTCGCTAAAAGGTAAAAAGAGTTCAGAAAAATAAAAAAT
>JAKLHP010000056.1 GCA_022710085.1 Patescibacteria group bacterium
GTCAGTTGGACGATCCAGAAACCCAAGAATTTGCATCAGGGTTGACTTCCCCGATCCGGAAGGGCCCATAATCGAAACGAATTCTCCTTTTTTAATCTCAAAAGAGACACCGCAAACTGCCTGAGTTTTTATTCCCTCATTTTCATAAGTTTTACAGAGGTTTTCAACTTTTATTATTAAATTTGACATTTTTTATTTATTATTTTTTTACATTATCTCCAACTGATGAAAAAGGAGGATGTGCTATGGTATCATTTGTACCCTTCAAGGATCTGAAGCCCGGAGATAGATTTACCCTGAAGGATTCAGAATTGGTTATCGATAAGTTAAGCAACAAGTCGGCAAAAGCTCGCTAAAGTTAGTCGGAAAAATTGACTATCAGAGGCGAGCTTTTTTATTTTCAAACGAAGCGAGGGAAACAATTAAAATTATTTTGAGCGGGTGTAGAAAATATATTTTTAAAAATCTATTTTTGGCTCGTCAGAGTTATCACCTTCTCTCCGCCCTGAAGCCCTGAAGTGATTTCTACTATTCCATCATCACCTTCTAATCCCGTAGTTACTTTTACTTTTTCAACAACATTATTTTTTTCATCTTTCAGAATTTCCACATAATCTTCGCCGCCTTCAGTCTTTACTGCCCTAAGAGGAATAGCAACCGCATTATTTTTTTCCGCTGTTTTAATATCCACATCACAACTCATTCCAGGCTTAAAACTTGGATCGATTAAATCAAATTTCAATTTCACCTTATAATAGACAACGTCCTGGATAACAGTTGCCGCTGGCTCTATTTCAACGACCTTGGCATTAAAAGTTTGATCGGAAGGAAATGCATCAAGAGAAACTTCTGCATTTTGTTCTAGAGCAATTTTGATGATGTCGGATTCCGGAATATTAGTTTCTATTTCCAATTCACCGTCTGCTATTGTCAGTACTGTTGTATTGTAAACAGCAATTTCTCCAAGATCGACATTTCTTTTTATGATTGTTCCGGGAATTGGAGCATAAATATAAGTATCGCTGATTCTTACTCCAGTCACCCTTGATAATGCTTCGGCTTTTCGAATCAAAGCTTTCTGAGCATCACGTTGTTCTTCCTCATAAGTTCTCCTGTTATCTTTCATATGATCAAGAGTTTCTTCCTGATATTCAATATCCTCCTGAGAAGCCTTGTATTCTTCCCAAAGAGCTCCAATGTCAACTTTTGCCAACAGCTGGTTCTTTTTTACTCGATCGCCAATATCAACATTCATTTTTTCAACAATCCCGCTTGTTTTGAATCCTAAATCAATCATAACTTCAGGATTTATCGTTCCGGTTACAGAAACTGTTTGATTGACATCCATTATTTTGGCTTCTTCGGTTGTATGCTGGATTTTATTCTTACCGGAGGAAAAGAAAAAAACTCCGCCGGCTGCTGCTGCCAAAAGGATAACTACCCAGATTATTCTTTTAATCCATTTTCTCATAAAAAAATTTAGATGAGTTTGACTTGTCTTTCCTCCTCATCTAATGCCTGATTAACTAATTTATCCGCTATTTTATTTTTTTCTCTTGGTATATGAAAGAATGATATCTTTTTGAAATCAAGCATCATATTCCAAACTTCCAGAAAAAGTTCTTGAATATTTTTTTCTTTGACTTTATATTGATGATTGAGCTGTCTCTCGACAAATTCACTATCCAGATAACATTCTACTTCAATATCTTTCGTCTTTTCTTTTCCGGCCAATTGTTTTATTTTTTTCAACCCAAAAATCACTGCTTCATACTCAGCTTCATTGTTTGTTTTATTGCCAATGTAATGGCCGAATTGTTTGTGAAGCGTTTCAATGTAAACACCAACCGCAGCCGGACCGGGATTATTCCTTGATCCGCCATCCGTATACATTACAATCTTTTCCATACTATTATTATACACTAAATATCTAGATTCTTCACATTCTTTGCGTGAGTCTGAATGAATCGTCTTCGCGGTTCGACATCGTTTCCCATAAGGACATCGAAGATACGGTCAGCTTCCTCAGCGTCTTCAATTTCTACCTGAAGCATCCTGCGACTTTCCGGATTCATTGTGGTTTCCCAAAGCTGTTCCGGATTCATTTCTCCAAGACCCTTATAACGCTGGATATTGATGCCTGTGACCTTTTCATTTCCTTCATCGCTATCAGTTTCGATCACTTCTTCTGCCTCATCGGACTTTTTGGTTTTTTTCGCTGCGGATGAAATCGTCTTCGTCATTTCTTCGATTAATTTGTCTTTCTGCTCGTCAGTGTAAGCGTATCTGACATCTTTTCCTCTCTTCAATTGATAAAGAGGTGGCTGGGCAATATAAATGTGTCCTTGCCTTACCAAGTCCTCGAAATATCGATAGAAAAAAGTAAGCAGAAGTGTTCGGATATGCGAACCGTCAACATCGGCATCGGCCATAATTATTATCTTTCCATAACGAAGCCGGCTGAGATCAAGACTTTCTCCAATTCCTGCTCCAAGAGCGATTATAATCGGTTTTAAGGTATCTGATTTTACAACTTTATCCAAGCTAGTTTTCTCAACATTAACAAGTTTTCCCCGAAGAGGAAGAATGGCCTGAAACATCCTATTTCTTCCCTGCTTGGCGCTTCCGCCTGCCGAGTCTCCCTCAACAATATACAATTCTGATTTTTCTTTATCCCGAGAAGTACAGTCAGCCAGTTTTCCCGGAAGGGTCATTCCTTCAAGCGCCCCTTTTCGAAGCACCGCATCTTTAGCGGCACGCGCTGCAAGACGAGCTCTAGCTGTCAGCAAGCACTTCTCAATAATTCCCTTAGCATTATGAGGATGCTTTTCCAAGAATTCAGAAAGTCCTTCGGCTGTCACACTGGAAACTATTCCTCGAATTTCACCATTTCCCAATTTCGATTTAGTCTGCCCTTCGAATTGAGGATTTCGAAGTTTCACGCTGATTACCGCCGTAAGTCCTTCATGCACATCTTCAGCCGAAAGACTCCCATCTTTTTCTTTGAGAAGATTATTTTTCTTAGCGTAATCGTTAAGAACACGGGTAAGTGCCGCATTAAAACCGGTAACATGCATTCCTCCTTCAACTGTATATATATTATTAGCAAAAGAGAAAAGATGTTCTTTGTATCCATCGGTATACTGAAGAGAAACTTCCACATAGACATCACCGATTGTTTTTTCCACATAAACAGGGAGTTCGTTCTTGATATCTTTTCCTCGATTAAGGAATTTCACAAAAGAAACAATTCCTCCGTCAAAATAAAATCCGTATTTTTTTATTTTATGTTCATCTTTCTTTTCCGTTCCTTCTCTTAAGTCCTCAATGGTTATTTTTACACCTTTAGTGAGATAGGCTTGCTGGCGGATATAATCCAGGATTTTATTCCAGCTGAATTTTATTTCAGGAAATATCTCCGGATCAGGCTGGAAAGTAATTGTGGTTCCGGTTCTTTTTGAGCTGCCGATCGGTTTCACTGGTCCGTTTGGTTTTCCTCTTTTATACTCCTGAACCCATATTTTTCCTTCCCGATGAACCTCAGCTTTTGTCCAGACAGAAAGAGCGTTTACCACAGAAACACCGACTCCGTGAAGTCCTCCGGAAATCTTATATCCATCTCCACCAAATTTTCCTCCGGCATGAAGAACAGTAAGGACTGTCTCCAAGGCCGATTTTTTTGTTTGAGGATGTTTGTCAACCGGGATACCTCGTCCGTTATCGATAACTTCCACTATTTCTCCGGGAAGAAGTTTTATTTTCACATCATTGCAATAACCAGCCATTGCTTCATCGATGGAGTTGTTGACTACTTCCCAAATCAAATGATGAAGACCTTCGATTGAAGTTCCTCCGATATACATTCCAGGACGTTTTCTTACCGGCTCTAGTCCTTCAAGAACCTGAATAGACTTCGCACCATATTCATTTTTCGCTTTTTCAATTTTATCTTTAGTCATAACAATAAATAATTCTAAAGGCTTAAAACTTAAAATTTTTGTTCCTTACTTTGTTAAAAAATACAATTCTATTAAAAATATTCCAGCTACTGCCAAAAGCCCGTCCCACCAAACCAGAACCCTGAAACTTTGAAGAATGAAAAGGATAATCACCAAAAGAGCGAGCAGTATTCCTTCACGAAAACTTATTCCAACTTCAGCGAGAGCTACCTCTTCTTTTTTCGATTTTTTTTTCAACCAAGTGAGTAAAAGGATAAACATTCCCGACAAAACCAGAAAAAAACATAAATAAAAAATAAATCTCCCCGGAATTCCTGATTTTTGGGGATCTATAAAGAAAACCACAAAACCCCAAGCCACGAGAGACAAAACGGTTCCAATTCTCAAGCTCCAAAGATAAGATTTCAGAGTCATAATTTGCAAGTTTTATCTTTATTTTTATTTAAATTCTACCTATCTATTTTAGCGCATTTTGGCTCCTTTGGCAAGCTTAAAATCTCACTAAAATTGCCTTTAAAAAGCCACTAAATGAACTCCCATTTATGGGGATTGAGCTTGTCATTGAATTTTTTATCACCTTCAACTCGTAATTAAAAAGAGCAACCGGAATTGCTCTAATACAAGAAAGAATATACGAAAAATATATCAACGTCTATTCGGACAATAAATCTTCAACAGGATATTTCGTTCCTCTTTTCACAAAATTAATCTCCAGGTTTTTTAAATCAAAAGATTTTTTAAAATATTTTATGGCGAAATCTTTGTTAAGCACGTCAGTACAGGTATATATATCAGCGCTGACAAATTTCCTTGCGGGAAAAGTGTGTATGCTTATGTGGGATTCTGCTATCACTACAAATCCTGAATAGCCTCCCGGGTCTTTTTTATCATTACCCTTAATAAATTTTACTACCGGTCCCATTACTATATGCATTTTCAATTTTTTGGGAAGATCACTTAACATTTTTTCTACCAATCTTTTATCGTTCAGTTTTTCTTGATTTCCCAGGTATCCATCAATCATCAGATGAAGCCCAAAATTACAATGTTTTTTCTTCACTATTTTTAAAGTTATCAATCAATTGCTTAGTCTTTCATCTCTTAATGAATCAAAAATGAAAAATTTAGAGACCATTTTCTTCTTCAGAAAAACTACAATTAATCAAGCTTTATAAATAATTACTCATTATATTATCACAATAAATTATAGCATATTTGCAAAAAATGCAAATAAAAAAACGACCTTTATTGAGAGTATGTTTTTACGAGAACAGTCTCGCCTTAACGAGGTGACTTCCTATATTATTTATTTGGCGGGGACGAAGGGGCTCGAACCCTCGACCTTCTGCGTGACAGGCAGACGCTCTAACCAACTGAGCTACGCCCCCAATTTCATTCATTATCTTCTGTACCGGGGGTGAGAGTTGAACTCACGACCTTGGGCTTATGAGTCCCACGCTCTAACCAACTGAGCTACCCCGGCCTAATATATAATACAAACAAAAAGCATAAAGTGAAAAACAAAACATATCTGTCACCTATATTCGATTTTCGCTTTACGCTTATTGTTAAAAATGTTGCGGGGGTAGGATTTGAACCTACGACCTCGTGGTTATGAGCCACGCGAGCTGCCAGACTGCTCCACCCCGCTACAATGCAGTTCTTTGATTTTACAAAAATAAGATTAAAATGTCAATTATTCCATAAATTCAAATTCTACCAGGAATTTTTCATATTTGCTAAGTATTTCAAGTGTCTTTTCTTTATCTATCTGGAATGAAGGATCGTGAATAATCTGATTTCTGGTCCTGTGGGCCTCTTTAAGCTCTTCTGCATTTTCGATTTGTTTCGGCTTTAAATTATCCAACCGCTGAATCATATCGCTTCCTTTAAGACCCATGGAGCCGATGATTTTATCAACAATTTTATCAGCTTCGATAACAGCCAGCTTATATTGATTTGTATCGCCAGTTTCCAATTTTAACTTTATTTCATTCCAGCTCTTCCTTATTTTTGCAGGAGATACAAGCGGGATATTC
>JAKLHP010000057.1 GCA_022710085.1 Patescibacteria group bacterium
GTCTGGGAAAATACCTGCTTAAACCTCTTTTCTATTGCTGAGTGCAGCGCTAAGTGTGGCATCGTCGATATACTCAATATCTCCTCCAGTAGTGAGTCCTCTGGCGAGCTGAGTTATTTTTACGTTAAGTGGTTGGATTTTACGTTTTAAGTATAAAGCCGTGGCATCTCCTTCGGTGGTCGGGTTGGTAGCAATGATAATTTCTTCAATTTTTTCATTCTCAATTCTTTTGACTAATTCGGGGATTTTCAGCTCATTCTTATCGTTACTTTGAAAGATATTTCCTCCCAGAACAAAATATAATCCTTGATATATCCTGGTTTTTTCCAAAGAGATAATATCCAATGGTTCTTCGACGATGCAAAGCTGTTTTTGATTTCTTTTACTGTTGCTGCAAATTTCACAAAGATCATCCTCGGCAATATTGAAGCATTTCCGGCAGCTTTTCATGTGCTGGATTTGCTCAAGATTGTCCGCAAATTCCTGGATTTTTTCTTTGTCTTGCTTGAATAAATACAAAACTAGCCGTTCGGCCATTTTTGGTCCGACGGAAGGCAGGGATGAAAAATTGTCTATTAGTTTTTTGAAAGATTTTGGAAACAACGTTTTTTTATTTTTTATTTAATTATTTGTATGGATATTGAAGCGAGACTTGATTATTCGGTATGGACTTTTTCCAGTGATTTAAAAGTAGTTGAATTTTCTTCGAAGTATAGGGAGAGTCTTCCTACTGGACCGTTTCTATGTTTGGCGACATGAACCTCAACGATGTTTTTGTTCGGGGTATCGGGCTTTTCCCTATCTTCTCTGTATAAGAATAATACCACATCCGCATCCTGTTCAATAGAACCTGATTCACGAAGATCGGAAAGCTTTGGAATCTGGGGGGAGCGTGATTCAACAGCACGGGAAAGCTGAGAAAGGGCCAGAACCGGAATATTGATTTCGCGGGCCAGATTCTTGAGTGCCCGGGAGATTTCGGAAATTTCCTGCACACGATTCTCGTTTCCACGTCCTTCCATAAGTTGCAAATAATCAATCACGATCAATCCCAAATTGTGTTCTGCCTGGAGCCTTCTGGCCATCGTTCTCATTTCCATAACATTGGATGAAGCAGAATCATCGATATAGATCGGAGCTTCAGAAAGAACTCCCATGGCTTCCCCAATCCTTTGAAAGTCATTGTTTTCTCCTTCACTTCTGAGTTTTCCAGTTCGAAGCCGCCAAAGGTCAACTTGGGCTTCTGCAGCAATCATACGGTCGATAAGCTGGTCGGCTGACATTTCCAAGGAAAATATTCCTACGGGAATTTTTTCTTTTACTCCGATATGACGGGCGATATCCAAAGCTAAAGTTGTTTTTCCGATTGAAGGGCGAGCAGCAAGAATAACCAGATCTGATTTCTGAAGACCGGCTAAAATTCCATCCATATCAGGAAATCCGGTTGGCACTCCGCGGAATTTACTTCCATCTTTATGGAGTTCATCAATACGATTGAAAGCTGATTCCAAAATTGACTTGATGGGAATGAAATCCTGCTTGATGTATTTTTGAGAAACCTTGAAGAGCTTCTGCTCGGCTTCATCCAAGACTTTCTGCACATCATCTCCTTCCTTATAACCCAGCTCCAGGATATCACTAGCTGCTTTAATCAGTCTTCGGAGGGTAGCTTTTTTCTGGACTACCTTGGCATAATGGACGACGTTGGAAGCCGAAGGGACAGTATTTACCAAGGAAGCCAGATAAGTTGATCCTCCGACTTGATCCAATTTTCCGATTTCCTCAAGCTTATTAGAAACGCTAAGAACGTCGATCGGTTCTCGCTCCTCATAAAGATCGAGCATTTTTTCATAAATAAGATCATGGTCATCTTTATAAAAATCTCCAACTTTAATGAGATCGGCAATTTTAATGATTGCATCCTTATCCAGCATAAGCGATCCGAGAACTGATTGTTCGGCTTCAAGATTATGCGGAGGAATTTTTAAATTTTCGTTTTCATTTCTCTGGATCATAGTTCTTTCATTATACCTGGGGCAATTCTTTAAATCAACTCGTTTTTTGTCACTTTTTATGCAGAACTTATAAACATCTTGACTGTTTTCAAAATATGTCGTATAGTAAACTTTGGATGTTTGAATTTCCAATAAAATAAGGAGGTTTTAAAATGAAAGCACCAAAAAAAAATAGGGGAAAATGTTTTCCTTATGGAGGGTAGTAATTCTCCCGAATGCTCGGAAGAGATATTTTCCGTCTTCTTTGGAAGTAGGAAAGAAGCCAGGAAAAAAGCAAAAAAAGAGCCGGGGAAAAAGAGAGTTTGCCATGTCAACATTTAGAAGAAAACAAAAGGGATCGTGAGAAAAAACTCAATCCCTTTTGAAATTTATATTTATTTTTAGAAAATAGAGATTTTTTCTTTTATAGTTTGTATTATAACCAAAGGAGGTTTTTGATGATTAGAAATTTACGATAATAAGGAGGACGGGATAGTGAAAATGATATTTATTGTTGCAGCTGCTTTTTCCTTTTTTCTCTTTGCAGCTGCCAAGGATTCTTTCCCAGGCTTGAGGAATAATACTCCTAAAGCAATGGCAAAAAAAACAGTAAAATTAACTGTAACGGCTTACTACAAGCCCCTTCCTAATCAGAAAAAGTATGCAACAGGTTCTTATCGAGGAGATCTGCGCCTTAATGGATCTGGTAGAACTTTTTCTGGAAAGGAAGCAAGTGAAGATTTTGCTGCCGCAGATATCACAATTTTGCCAATAGGGACTGTTATCAAGGTTCCTGGACACAAAGTTGTCCAGGTAGAAGATACCGGGGGAGATATCAAGGGTGAAAAACTGGATATCTTTATGGGATCTGGGGATGAAGGCCTAAAAAAAGCCCTCGAGTGGGGCAAAAAGAAACTAGCCGTGGAGATATTATTGAAGTAGAAAAAAGGGGAGTCTATTAAACTTTATGGATTCCCCTTTTAATTTTTTTGAATATCACGAAATTCTAACAAAAAGGGCTCGTTGAACCCTTTTGATCATAAACTTGAAATTGTGGTTCATTCCCCGTAAATCCGGTTGTAAATCTCGTCGATTTCTTGAGAACTTGGTTCCGGCCGAAGGCTAGTCAATGGATTGCCTCCCATCAGATGTCCTCTGATACTTTCCAGCCTTATAGTAACTGGATCCAGTTTTATCTCCTTCTTAAACCGTCCGGCTTTTATTGCAGCCTTCATCGCATCCCTCATGGACACACCTCCTTATTGAAATCATTATTTCTTTTTTATTTTACATCCTTCTTTCATATCCTCCACCAAGAATCCCTTTTTGTCAATAATGTTTCGCAGTTCATCAGCTTTTTGAAAATCCTTAATCTTCTTGGCTTCAGTCCTTTCCTCGGCAAGTTTTTTTATTTCCTCTGGTATCTCAGCATCCTCTTTTGAGATGTTCAGTCCAAAAATTTTATTCATTTTTTCCCAGAGTCCAAAAATTTCTTTTTTATTGCTCGGATTCAGCTTGTTTGTTTCGGTAACAAGCTCATATAAAACCGAAAGGGCAACGGGGGTGTTCAAATCATCATCCATTGCTTCTTCAAATATTTCCTGATATTTTTCTACATCCAATTGAGGACCATCGCCAGCTTCTGGATTTTTAAGATTATTGACGAAATCAGAAATTCTTTGAAAGTTTACTTTCGCTTGGTTAACCGAGTCCTCGCTGAAATTAGTAATGCTCCGGTAATGTGAGCTCAGAATCCAAAGGCGGACAATCATTGAACCGTATTTTCGAATAGCATCTTTGATAGTTGTAAAATTTCCCAGAGATTTGCTCATTTTTTGGCCATCAACCTGGACCATGTTCCAAAGAAACCAGAAATTGGCCATTTTTTTGCCAAGGTAGCATTCGCTTTGAGCGATTTCGTTTTCATTATGCGGAAAAGCATTTTCATTTCCTCCTCCATGGATATCGAAAGTATCCTGACCCAGAAGGTCAGAAGACATCACTGAGCACTCGATGTGCCATCCAGGATAACCGATTCCCCAAGGACTTTCCCACTTGAGGATATGTTCTTCGGGAGCTTTTATCCAAAGGGCGAAATCAAGCGGATTTTTCTTCTCAGGATTTACTTCTACTCGGGAGCCGGATATAAGATCTTCTTTTTTCTTTCCAGAAAGTTTCCCGTAATCAGAAAATTTTTCGACAGAAAAATAAACCGAACCATTTGCCATATAGGCAAATCCCTTTTTGATAAGTTCTTCATTAAATTTGATTATCTGTGCGATATATTGTGTCGGTCGAGGATTGAAATGTGCCTGTTTGATATGAAGAGATTTGAAATCTTCCTCGCAAGATTCAATATACTTGTCGGCAATAGCAAGCGGATCGATCCTTTCTCTCTTGGCAATTTTTTCAATTTTGTCTTCTCCTTCTTCAGCATCATTAACTAAATGTCCGACGTCGGTATAATTCATAATATGCCGGACTTCAAATCCAAGATACTCCAAATATCTTCGAAGAATATCAGAAGAAACATATCCTCGGGCGTGGCCAAGGTGACAATGATCATACACAGTCGGACCACAAACATACATCCCGACTTTACCGGGATTGATGGATTTAAACTCCTCTTTCTGCCTGGTTAATGAATTATAAAGCTTGAACATAAAAATAAAATCATGAGTTACGAATTATGAATCAATAAAATCGCATAATTCATTATCGTCAACTATAGCCATCTCTTTTTCTTGAAGAGCATAATTGTGAATGAAGCAACCAAAAACATTATACCGACATGAACCCAAAAAGCAGAACTATTTCTGTGAAGCGGAACATTTACACTCATCGACATAATGTTGGAATAAACGGTAAGCGGAAGCAGGATTGCATTAAAAATCGTCAGAATCTTCATTGTCATATCCAGCTTATTGGAAAGCAAGGAATTATTCGTTTCTTCCAGCGATTCAATTATTTCTTTGGCATTTTCAAGGGTATTCCAGAGCCGGACATTGGTTCCGACTAAGTCCTGGAAATACGGTCTAATTTCACCAGGTACCAGGGCACATTCTCTCTGGATGATTGATTCCAGGATTGATCTTTGGGGTTTCAGAGTTCTTCGAAAATTCAAAATATCCCTTTTGACCACGGAAATTTCCATCACCATATCTTTTTCATTCCCGTTGAATATTTCCGTTTCGATTTTATCCAAATTTTTGATAACATGATCAACTTTCGGAAAACAGGAATCAACCAGGATATTAAGCAGGCTATAAAGAAGATGAGCAGGCGTTTTATTCATATGCAGCATCCGTTTTCCTTCACTGGAAACAAGAGAATTAAAGAACTCATCTAACTGAAAAATGCTGGTATTGTGTCCGGTGATCAGATAGTTTTTAGCTATGACAATATCAAGCTCTCCCGGATAAGTCGTTCGGAGTTTTACATCGTAAAGAGGAATATGGATTGTCAAAAACAGGCAATTATGATAATAAGTCGCCTTGGGTCGCATCGTGGGAGTGATAAATTCTTCAATAGCAAGCGGATGAATATCAAAATTCTCCTGGAGATATAAAACATCGTCTGCCGATGGATTTTCAAAATCAAACCACGTCAGCTTTTTAAATGAAACTTCTTTCATCTTTATTTTTATTTACATTGAAAATTATATCATTAAATTTGGATTTGACAAAACCGCATGGAAGATAAATCATTAGGATATGATTAAAAAATCAATCTTAATTTTAATTAGGGTGTATCAAAGAACCTTGTCTTTGGATCACGGGCTGCTTTCCTTTTTTTATTCGGAAAGACTTTGCCGCTTTCATCCGACTTGCAGCGAATACACTT
>JAKLHP010000058.1 GCA_022710085.1 Patescibacteria group bacterium
ATGAAGTCCTCCTCTTCGGAGCCGAGATCGGATCCAACAAATTCCAACCGACCGGTACCTATGATACCGATGTGATTATTACGGCGACGACGCTGTAGGGAAAGAAACAAGAAACAAACAATAATGAATAAAAACTCCCGGGAGGGAGTTTTTTTGTTTGATTTAATCAAAGATTTGTAATAATATAAGTTAAATATGTGTAGTATCATAATTGCTATGCATCCTATGATATAAAGTCATAGGTTTAAGTACCTGTAAAAGGGGAAGTTTTTGTGTTTACAGCAAGATTATTTATTAAGGAATTAACAAATTGAAGAACCTTTATGGAAGGTAAAATAATAATTAAAGGTGCTAGAGAACATAACCTGAAAAATATAGATTTGGAATTGCCAAGAAACAAATTTATTGTTTTCACGGGAATCAGCGGGTCGGGAAAATCGACGTTGGCTTTTGATACAATTTTCGCTGAGGGACAAAGAAGATATCTGGAAAGTTTATCCAGCTATGCCAGGCAATTTTTGGGGCAGATGGATAAGCCGGATGTGGATTATATTTTCGGGCTTTCCCCGGCAATTTCAATTGATCAAAAAGCCGCTTCTCATAATCCTCGTTCTACAGTCGGAACTGTAACTGAAATTCATGATTATCTCCGGTTGCTCTATGCAAAAATAGGAATTCCTCATTGTCCGGTTTGTAATCATGAAATAACAAAATTATCAACGGAAGAAATAGCCGACAGGATTTTGGAAATCGGAGAGGAGAAAGAAATTGAAATTATGAGCCCAATTGTCAGAGATCGAAAGGGTGAATATTCCTCATTACTGCTTGAAATGTGGAAACGCGGATTTTCCAAAGCTTATGTTAACGGAAAAGAATATGAACTTACACCGAAAACAAAAATTTCTCTCGATCGTTACAAAAAGCACAAGATTGATATTGTTGTTGATAAGCTAACGATAAATGATAATAATATCAGCCGTATTTTTGAAGATGTGGAAAAAGCATTAAAATTATCAGATGGTCTCGTAAAGATTGACGTAGTGCGCAACCTGAAACGTAAAATCCAAAAAAAAGAATTTATTTATAACCAAAAACTTTCTTGCCCGGAGCATGAAGTTTCTTTTCCCGATCTTGAACCGAGATTGTTTTCGTTTAATAGTCCCTTTGGAGCCTGTCCAGATTGCGAAGGACTGGGAATGAAAAAAGAAATTGATCCAGAGATGGTTGCTCCTGACAAAAACAAAACTGTTTCTGAGGGAGGACTTATGCCCTGGAGTTATAAGAAAAATAATTGGCAAGGAACAATTCTTCGGGCAGTGACTAATTATTATCATATTTCTGACAATGTAAGACTCAGAGATCTTTCCGGAAGTCATTTTAACGTTCTGATGTTCGGCGGTCCAGATGCCAAAAATGTAATTTCTGAAAATGAAGCAGATGAAATTCCAGTCACTCTCCGTTCAAAATCAGGATCAGTCTGGAAATATAATCTTTCCTGGAGGGGGGTAATAGGACATCTTCAGGACAGATATCGGCGGACTGATTCCGATGCGGTAAGGCAGGATATTGAAAAATATATGTCGCAGAATCCATGCTCAAGCTGTAAGGGATCACGCTATAAGTCGGAAGTCCTGCTGGTTACGGTAGGAGGAAAAAGCATTGAAGATGTTTCAAAAATCAGCATCAAGGAATCATTAGAATTTTTTGAAAATCTCAAGATCAGCAAAAAGGAAGAACTTATTGCTGGAAGAATACTTAAGGAGGTAAAAAATCGGCTAAAATTTTTGGTTAATGTCGGGTTGGATTACCTGACTTTATCAAGGAGTGCCCAGACATTAGCCGGGGGAGAAACCCAACGGATCAGGCTGGCTTCTCAGATCGGATCACAGCTTGTCGGGGTGCTCTATGTTTTGGATGAGCCTTCAATCGGGCTTCATGCAAGGGATAATGCGAAACTTTTAGAAACCCTGCTTCAGCTTCGGGATATCGGAAATACCTTAATTGTAATTGAACATGATGAAGAAACGATGCTTGCTGCGGATTATTTGGTTGATATCGGTCCCGGAGCGGGAAGATTTGGAGGGGAAATTGTGGCTCAGGGCGCTCCGAATGATGTGATGAAAAGCAAAAAATCTTTGACTGCCAAATATCTTATAGGGGAAGAAAAAATTGAAATTCCCGCTTTCAGGCGTCCGGTAAAGAATAAAAAAACGATTATTGTGCGTGGTGGGAGAGAAAACAATCTAAAAAATATCAATGTTGAATTTCCACTCAAAGTTCTAACTTGCGTGACTGGTGTTTCGGGATCAGGAAAATCAACGCTAGTGGAGGACATTTTATACAAATCTCTTTCTCATGAACTTATGCGTTCACTCGAGCGTCCAGGAAAACATCAGGAGATCGTGGGGATTAACAATGTGAATAAAGTGATTCTTATTGATCAATCCCCGATTGGAAGAACTCCAAGATCAAATCCTGCAACTTATACCGGACTCTTTACTTCTATCCGCGAACTTTTTTCCCAGACAAAAGATGCTAAAGCTAAAGGGTATCTTCCGGGGAGATTTTCTTTTAATATTTCTGGCGGTCGCTGTGAAAACTGCCAAGGAGAAGGGTTTTTAAAAATAGAAATGCAATTTATGCCGGATGTTTATCTTCCATGCGATGTCTGTAAGGGAAAAAGATATAATAGCGAAACCCTGGAAGTCAAATACAAAGGGAAAAACATTGCTGAAGTTTTGGAAATGACAGTCAGTGAAGGAAAGGAATTCTTTGAAAATTTCCCTGAAATTTTTAATAAGCTTAGAGTTTTGGAAGAAGTGGGACTGGGCTATATCCATCTAGGACAGGCTGCAACTACTCTTTCCGGAGGGGAAGCACAGCGGATAAAATTGGCTTCCGAACTCTCCCGCCGTTCAACCGGGGATACTTTGTACATTCTCGACGAGCCGACTACCGGACTTCATTTTGAAGATATTAAAAAATTATTGGAAGTCTTAAATCGCTTGGTAGATGCGGGAAATACGGTAATAGTCATTGAACACAATATGGATGTCATCAAGACCGCCGATTGGATTATTGATCTTGGACCCGAAGGGGGAGATCAGGGGGGGCGGGTGATCGTTACTGGTTCACCGGAAGAAGTGATGAAATATTCGAAAGAAAGCCATACGGCAAAATATCTTCGGGATTTTTTGAAAAAGTAATAGGATTTTTAAGGATGGATCAAGGTTAATGGGCTATTTGAGTTGACAAAATTTATTTTTTATATTACAACTCAAAGTCATTTAATTGAAAATAAGGAGGGGATAGTTATGATTGGGAAGGAGCTTGTTGGAAAGAAGTTTAGGACCGGAGAAATAGGTTTCAAGATTCTGGAAATTGAACCTTATTCTAAACGATTGGTGAGCGATCGCTATAAAAAGATTCTGGCTTTTAGAGAAGGGTTTCTCGTAGCGGTAGGTTTTCGGGGGACATTGATTCCCAACATCACCCTCAAGGATGGTGTTGTCAGGCTCACCAAGATCGAAATCAGCGGCCAGGTTTTTGACCGGCCAAAGGTAATCAGTGCGGCGCTGGGCATCGAGGAAGCGATGCAACCGTATGAGTTGCGGTAAAATGTGACAAGCACAATTCTACATAGAGACTCTCAAGTGAAAACTTGTGGGTCTTTTTTCTTTTGTTTGAGCTTAAAAAATGATAAAATTAAGTTATGTCAAATCCATTTGAGTCAAAATTTCCAATTCCAGAAAAAAAAGAACAGCCAGATTTATGCGAACATGGAAACCAGAAAGGTTTGTGTGATATTTGCAATAAAAAAATTAGCGATGATAAGAAAAATATATCAGAAGATAAAATCGAAAAACCATTGCCACAAGTAGATGTGAATAATGAATATATTGATAGTAACGGAAAATCATGGAATTCAATAGCCTTTTTTCTTAAAAAGTATAAAGGACCAGAAATTGATTATCTGATGATAAAAAATATTCTGAAAGAGGTTGATAAAATTAAAGGAAAATCAAAATTGAGCAGAGAAACTCTTTTGTTTGATAAGGAACAAGCAGAAAGAAAAATAGAACAGTATCTATTTTTGCCCAAAGTTAATAAAGATGGAAAATATATTGATAAAGACGGAAATAAATGGGGAACTGCTTTTTCTTTCCGTAGTCAGTTTGATTTGGGCTATTCTTCCATCAGATTATATTTGGATGGTGTGAATTCAATGGCGGGAAGGGGGGTTCAAGGAAAGGTAATTAAGCTTTATGACGAGGATGAAATAAATAAAAAAATAAAAGAAATTAAAAATTCGCCCAGGATTAATTTAGAAACAGGAAGTTATGTTGATGAAAATGGACAAAGCTGGATGCCGATTAGTCTTTTGACTGCAAAGTATGGCAGTAATAGAAATTTCATGAGAATTATTGACGGTGAGTTTTTTATTTGGGGAAGAGTTAGAAGTGGAGCAAGAACGAAGCTCTATAGCGAAAAAAAATTTCTAGAAGAGCTAAGGAAAGAAAAGGATAATAAAAAAATTGATTGCTCGGATAGGCTTTGTTTGGGAAAAATATTACTAGATGGAAATTCAGAGATTGATTTGGAAACATGTAAATTGAAAGAATTTTTGGATTTTACTTTCGGAAGAAATACAGACTACGGAGAAATTAAGGGAAAAGATATATTGAGAAGCTTCGGAAGTAGAAATCTCGATATGAAGAATATGATTTCCTTGGTCAATTTTGTGGGCATCAATAGAGAAAAGAAAGAAGAAATAGAAAAAGAGAAAATAAAAAAAGAAAAAATTCCTCAAAATTGGAAAACGGTAAATATGGTAGCAAATGAAATAAATGAAAGCTTTTACTTTGTTAAAAAAATTTCAGAGGCAATTAAAGCAGGTAATCCCCAATCTTGCAAATTATTAAGAGGAAGGGAATATTTTGTGCCAGAATTACTTGAAATTGCCAAAAAAGAAGCTGATAAAACAGAAAAAGCGGATGATAATTGGAAAACCAAATCGTATCTTTCTGATACATTTAAAATCTATGTCAGTATAATTGAAAAAATTACTAATGATTATCGTCTATCAAATCCAGAATATTTTAGATATCTGAAAAACAATCAAGGTAAAATTTTTGAGCATTATTCTCCTGAGCTTATTGAAATAATTAAAAATGAGATAAAAGAAAAAGCTCCCCGGGAGTGGAAAACCCCAGGTTATTTGCGAGGTAAACTTGGGTCGGATATGGAAAAAATTAGAAGAATTGCAAATGTTTACAGAGATCGTTATCCGGAATATTTTCGTATGTATAGATCAGCTACTCATTATTCGGAGCATTATTCCCCAGAGTTAGTTAAAATTATAACCGAGGAAATAGACAAAAAACAATCAATAAATCTATTGAGGGATAAGCTGAATAATTATTTATCTGAAATTGAGAACAATAATCTAGAAAATCAAGATGTGCAAAAAATTAGGGAAATAATGAGCCTTTTTCCGGAAAAAGCTTGTGATGTCTTGTATAAATACCATCCGGAATTCAAGGGCCTCCCGGTCGATTATGTGAAAAGTGTTATTGCTGAATATCTTGGCGATTTTTTGCTTTTTAAAAAAAGCTGGGAAATAGGCGATATTGAATTGACTTCTGAAATGATGTCTGATAAAGATTTTTCAGGAGACATATTTTCAAAACTCAAGGATTCTTGCTTTGCCTTTTATCAGGAACAAAAAAGGAAATTTCCCAATCTGAACGAGTATGAAATAATCCAGGAATATCTTCGAGATCAGAGGCTTCAAGAAA
>JAKLHP010000059.1 GCA_022710085.1 Patescibacteria group bacterium
TTTAGGATTGATTGAATGTTAAATTTATGGAGCCCGGTATAATAGGAAAAATAAAAAGAAGCCATAGCAAAAGCCGGAATTATTAAAGTCGAAATTCTGAACAACTTGGTCAGGGAAGGATCTCCAAGGATTCTTGAAATTAGGGGAGCCGATAAGAAGAACAGAACAGTAATTGATCCAATAAGGATTGTCTGAAGGATGACAGCTTGTCCCTTTATTTTTTTTACCAGTGATGCGTTGGTTTCAAAAATTTCGCTGATATATTTGCTCATTGCTGTCGGGATTCCATTGCCAATAAGGATGATGACCATGGTTGTGAGGGTTACGACAAGCCCATAGCGCCCATAATCAGCCGGACCGAGGATCCTTCCGACTACTGAGTGAATAATGTATCCCGAAAGATTAAAAATAATCTCAGAGATTGTGACCCATAAAGCTGATTTTGCAATATTATTTGACATTTTATTATAAACGTTTAAATTAGATTCAAGAGCAGGTATTTTGAAAATTGAGCCAATATCCAATTAAAAAATATTTTCAGGAGGATCATTATGGGAATCAAGAAGCTCAGATGCTGTGGAGAGGAGGTTGGTGATTTAACACCCATCAAGATAAGCGACAAGGAATGTACCATCGCTGTCTATATCTGTGGTGTCTGCGGCCGTGTCTATGAGGAGTCCCGGCTTCCCGTATTTCGTGACGGGAAAAGAATATTCCGGATTGACGGCAAAGTAGAAGCGAGATAAAACAGGAGAAAGGAAATTTTTGATCGGGCGGGTCTCTTGATAATTTCAATGAGGTCCGCTCTTTTCTTCTTATTACGGGGCTTAGTGGTTTCAAAAAACATTAAGGAGAAAACATGGAGAAATGCGGATGCGGAGCAGAATTCGGAATCAGTAGTTCGGATGCGGTAATTATTTCAGTAGGAGATTTGGAAAAAAAGAGCTGGATCCATGCCTGTGTCTGTCCGCAGTGCAAAAGAATTTATTGGTATCGGACAGGAGAACCGGTTATGACTCTCCAAAAAGAAACATTGTTTTTTGTCAGCGGGAGAGCAGCCAGGAAAAACGGTAACGGATTTGAATTTTTTTGATTTGGTCCCTAGGCGAAGCCTTGGGACCTTTTTATTTCCTCGAAAACTTCTTCTTTTGGTCTATTCCCGTCGATGATTTTCATGTTCCAGATTTTGGAATATTTATCAAAAATTTCCTTTTTCCTTTTGAGATACTTGATTCCCTGATCCGGCTTTCTCTCTCGTTGCATGATTAATTCCGGATCGGCCTGAAGATAGATGGCGATATCCGGATTTTTTATGCCGAATACTGAAAATGGTACGGAAGAAAGAAATTCAATATTCACAAGACTGTCATAAAAATATCTGTCAGTCAAAATATAATCATAGCCGTCTTTTTCCAGTTTTTTTATTAAATTTTCAAACCTTTTAATATCAATTTTCAAAAATATTTTTCGAAGCCAGATCTGGAATATGTTAGCCTTTGTAATGCTTTTCTCCTGACTTTCAGTTGAATTTTTACATCTTTTCATGAATATGCAAAGAGGGCAATATTTTTGTCTGAATTCTTTTATCTTCTGGGCAATTCCAAACTTAACCGCATGAAAATAAAAAATCCGCTTTTCTTGCGATTCCAAATATTCTTTTAATAGATTGATTTGAGTTGATTTTCCTGATCCGTCTAAACCGGAAATTGAGATTAGTTTCATGTCCTAATTTGTAAAATTATAAAGTTCGTGAGGTTTAGGTAAGATGCGGATGATCAATACATCAAAGCTGCCACCGGCTGCATTTTTGCCACCACTTTGATTATTTTGTTTTCCGTCATGCCGGAAATAACTTCTTCCACATCCTTATAATACGCGCTATCCTGAAAGATGACTCCCTTGGATGCGGCATTGTATAATTTGACGTTGGTAGATTCAACTTTTTTAAACAGTTCTTTCTTGTCTTTCGGGGTATCTATTCTTGATATTTTCCTTCTTCCGGTTCCGTGAGGGGCGGAAAAAAATGTCGATTCATTTTCATCGGTTCCGACGCCGATATAAGCCGGCGTGGTCATCGAAGACGGAATGAAAACTGGTTCACCGGTAGTTCCAAAAATAGGATGCCCTTTCATTTTTTCTGGGCCATTGGCCCGAACCGATCCATTTCTATGGATCCAGACATTTTTTCCGAAATGATTTTCCTTTTCAATGGATAGATGGGGGGCATCGTAAAGAAGGTCAAGATCAACCTGGCGGCCAAAAACTTTTTCAAGCGCTTGATCGATCTGATCGGTGAGAATCAACCTGTTGGCAAATCCGAAATTGGCGACTGCCCGATGAGCTTTAATCATCATCCTTCCTTCCAAGCTTTCTTCTTCATATCCGAAAAAATCTTTGAGATTCTCGTAGCTTTTGATTTTTTGGTAAAGATTTTGGTAGACTTTCTTGAGCTGGCTATCAAATGTTTTGATTCCCAATTTCAGCATCAGCTCCTGGCTCTTGTGTTCTTTTATTTTCGGGGTGTACATATATGAAACATATTGTCCGATGAGTCCTGACCCGGTATGCATCAGGATTATATATTGCCCTGGGTAAATCCCGAATTTTTGTGCTGTTTGCTCGTCTTTGATTTCAGTGATTTTCATAAGATCCAGAAAATGATTTCCGGCTGCTCCCAAAATTCCCAATCGATATTGGGCAATTTTCAAAAACAGCTTCGGGATAACGTCCATAATTTCCCTGGTAGTGGGAATTTCATTCCTAAAGAAATTTCCTCCCTCGTATGAATTTTCAATTTCATTTTTAGTCCGGGTTTCAAAATATTTCTTGAGCGGGATAATTCCGTTTCTGGCGATGTCTATCGACATTGGGTAGGGAATAGTCGTTCCTTTGAATTTCTTTGTGGGAACAACTTTTACCAATTCATTGAAGAGTTCATTTATTTCTTCAGGAGACGTATTATTTTCGTTCAGATCGGTTTTCAGAAACCTCATTCCGCAATTGGGAGCGGTATCGTTGATTTGAGGAAAAATAAAATTTTCGCTAGCAACAACTGTTCCGGTTGGAGCCTTGCGTCCTTTTTTGGGATGAACATCGCTCATTGCGGCGACATGATGAAAAAAACGTTCGTCTTTGGCGATATTTTCAAATTGGTTAAAAGTTTCATCGTTAGGCAGAAGGTTTTCTGAAGCATGAAAGACTACCGATATTTTCATTGCCGGAGTTTTGAATTCTTTTTTGTTTTCCGATATACTTGACAGATTGTCCATTTAGGTGTATAATTTAAAGTTAGTGTCAATTATAAATTTTTATAAACTGCTTGATATTTTTCGGCGGTTTTTTTGATGTCAAAATTTTCTTTTACGAAAATTCTGGCATTTTTTCCGAGCTCAGCATAACGCGTGGAATTTTCTTTAATATCCAAAACAGCCTGGAAAAATTTTTCCATATTTCCTGTTTCTATTTTAACAGAATTTTGCTCATTTGCGAACTCCTCAAAAATTGGCAAATCGGAAATGATTACCGGTTTTTCACAAGCCATGGCTTCGATGACGACCAAGGGGACATCAAATTTCCCTTGC
Source organism: Patescibacteria group bacterium (assembly GCA_022710085.1). Lineage (GTDB taxonomy): Bacteria > Patescibacteriota > Minisyncoccia > Moranbacterales > JAKLHP01 > JAKLHP01. The sequence continues at coordinate 3,582 of JAKLHP010000059.1, forward strand.
ATATTTTCAACAGGAAAAGTTGCCACGTCAGCCAGATTATAAACTTTTTCCAGGGTGGTGAAAGTATCGGGAATTTTCACATAGTTTTCCAGATTGTTTTCTTCGATAAGCTCGGAGAGGGCTTCTTTTTTTGTCTCGTCGTCTTTATTTTTTACCCGGCAGGCCAGGACAAATTTAATGTTTTTTTCCTTTATTATTTCGGCATGCTGGAAGATTGATTCAATCAGCTTGTTTGTTCCGCCAAGCCGGGTAAATTCTCCGTGATAGGTTACGATGAAATCGTCCGGCTTAAATCCGAATTCTTTCATTGTTTTTTCGTCTTTAGGAGCAGGGGAGTACAAGCTCAAGTCTATTCCGGGGTAAATTTTTTCCGTGCTTTCGAATTTCAAATCTTTTAGTTTGTTCTTGGAATAATCGGAATAAGTAATAATTAAATCAGAAAACAATATTTTCTTTAAATCTTCATTGGAGTGCAGATCTTCCCGAAGCGTGGCAATTGTCTGGATTGTTTTTCCCCTCTTTGGTCTTGCAAATTTCTTGATGAAGAACGAATTTTGCTTGGTGGGCGTGAAAAGATAATGGGTGATGTCGAAATTATTCCTATTTTTCCGAAGGAATTTAAAAAGTTTGATCTTTTGGGATAAATCAAAACGGTTGGAATTGTAAATAGGTTCCTGGATAATATTTGCCTCAAGATGCGGGAGTATTCCATTGGTGAGAAGATGAATTTCAGAATCCTTGATATTCTGAGAAAGATAGTAAGCAAAGTTTTTGGAAGCTTCATCCCAGGGAGGGCAAATGGGGCGAGTGACTAATAATATTTTTTTCATTCCGATAATATGGCCCGCCAATATCTTATCTATGAGCGGATTGGATATTAAAAAATTAAAATTAACCTGATAGTGATAATTTTTTCAGTCAACAGATCATTATCGGGTCATAGTGAAATATTTTTATCAGTTAGTTGTTAAATTATATTACAAGCTTTTTTACAAATGACAATTTCGCAAACTGAGAATTCATGAAAGGGGGATAATCATGAGAATCACTCTCGGTTTAAGGCCCATGTCTGAACTGATTATGGTTGAAAGTTTCTTGTCTCTTTCTTAACGAAGAGAGGCAGACTTTCCTTCGAAAAACCATATTTAGTTCCCTGGGCCTTTTTTATTTGCAGAGACTTGACAATTTTCAGTTTCTTTGCTAGTATGACCTGTGTTCTTTTTAAGATTAAGGAAACAACGGAATCGGAACAGACTATTTTCTTCCTCCTTTTTCGGGTTATATCCCCAACGATTCCGTTTAATTTAATTTTTCAGATAGAGAAATCTTGCCTCAGCAGGCCCAATCTTTACTCCCGCCTTTACGGGTCTGCGTTTCTCTGTCTCTGGCATGGAATAAGCATTGAAGGTCCAATCCCTTCCCATGCCATCCCCGCTTTTATGGTCATTGCAATGTCAGTGGCCTTTTTTATTTCTCCAAAATCTTGTAAAGCATCCTTGTTTCATTTTGGGAATCTATTTTAATGGTGACTTTCTTGTTTCCAGAGTTTTCGATTTCAGAACCGGATATTTCAATTTTCCTGAGTTCTCCTTTCTTAATTTTAACATCTTCTTTCCTGATGGTGCTTTCTCCTGACGATAATTCCCAACGAAAATCATTAGCTTCGCTGTTGTTTTCAATGATAAAACTCAGGCTTTCGTTTTTCGGATTTTCAAAATAAACAATCCACCAGTTTTGATTGGTCGCAGATTGCTGGCGAGTTTCCGTATAGGCGAGAAAAGCGAAGCTGAATAGCAGAAATATTATTACAGACAGGATGATCGGCTTATTGTTGGACATAATAAATTTTTCAAATTGATGATTATTTTCGATAATATATATTGACTTCCTCTCCTGAATATATTTGCCAAAAATTGTTTGATTTTTCAAATTGGGCGCTGTCAAATTGCGGATTTACCATCAGAAAATTTATTCCCAGATCTTCAAAACATTTTTTTCCATCGGGAGTGTTGGGCTCAGAAATCATCCAAAGGGTGCACATCTCCCTC
>JAKLHP010000006.1 GCA_022710085.1 Patescibacteria group bacterium
TCCAGAAGAAGAACCGCTGATAGCCACCATAACTGATAAAGAAAAATTAAGAGAACAGGTATTTTTTTCCAAAGCTCAAAATGGAGATAAGATTTTATTTTTTATGAATTCTCCAAAAGCAATTTTGTATCGTCCTTCGGTTAACAAAATTATTGAAGTTTCTTTATTGATTAAGAACAGTCAAAGTTCTTCAGCGGAAAATCAAGAGTAACGTTTATTCTTATTAAAAAACAGAAAGCTATTATATATGGGGTAATCTCAAGAGATTGCCTTTTTTGTTTGATTCAAGTAGTTTATAATGGAAATATGAAAAAGCTTGTTCCTCAATCAATCAAAAATATTTATCATCTTTTCCAAGCTTTCTTGGCTAATTTTTGGTACGGCTTTCCTTCGAAAAAAATAAAGGTCATTGGAGTGACCGGAACCAATGGAAAAACGACGACTTGCCAGATGATAATCAGAATTTTGGAAAAAGCGGGATATAAAACAGCGATGAATTCCACGATTAATTTCAGGATTGGAGAAAGAGAATGGGTCAATAAAACAAAATTTACTACCTTGTCTTCTTTTAAGATCCAGAAATTCATCAAAGATGCGGTGGAATCAGAATGTGAATACCTGATTCTGGAAACATCTTCTCATTCTCTGGATCAGTTCCGGGTCTGGGGAATAAAATACGAAGTGGCAGTGATTACCAATGCTACCCGGGAACATTTGGATTATCACAAGACGATGGAAAAATATCGAAAAGCAAAAAGAAAACTGTTCAGCGATGCTAATGTCGCAATTGTAAATTTGGATATGGAAAACCCGGAAGATTATTTGGATTGTGAGACGAAAGAAAAATACGGATACGGCACTAAAATTTCTAATTTCCAATCTGCTTCGCCGACAGGCGGGTTTTCAACTTCCAATCAAATCCAAAATCCAAATGACAAATTTAAAAATATTATTGCTGAGGATATCAGTTTGGGAATAAGCGATTCAAAATTTAAAATTCAAAATTTAAAATTCAAAATTCATCTTCCAGGCTTGTTTAATATCGAGAATGCTTTGGCGGCAATTTGTGTCGGCCTGTCTCAAAACATAGGTTTGGAAATTATTAGGAATGCTTTGGAAGAAATCAAAGGAATTTCTGGAAGAATGGAATACATTCCCAATAATAAAGGAATAAATATAGTAGTTGATTATGCGGTTACTCCGGATTCTCTGGAAAAACTTTATTCATTAATACAGAAAATAAACAACAAGAAGGGAAAAATAATTTCCGTCTTTGGTTCTTGCGGGGAAAGGGATCGAGGGAAAAGACCGATAATGGGGGAAATTGTTTCAAATTTTGCCGATCATGTAATCTTGACCAATGAAGATCCATATAGTGAAGATCCCTGGAGAATCATTGAAGAAGTAGCAAAAGGATTGAAGAATAAAGAAGAAAACAAAAATTTTTGGAAAATTTTTGATCGCCGCGAAGCAATAAAAAAAGCGTTGCTTTTAGCAGAACCTGGTGATTTTGTGGCAGTAACCGGAAAGGGAGCGGAAGAAACAATGGCAGTCGGAAAGAAAAAAATTCCTTGGAATGACAGGAAAGTGATTTTAGAAGAATTAAACAAATTGTAGATTATTTTTCATTTTCTTTAATGGCGGGAAACATATATTTACTGCTTTTATTTTGTCAAAAAGAAAATAAAACGGTCACATAGCTCTTGCCGGGCAGATTATTACGCTTGCTCATTAAAATTTCAGGTTCCGCTACGCTTCAAATGAAAATTTTTTAACGTTCGCAAGCTGGAATTTACTGTGCTGCTCTCGCAATGCGGATTTTTATAGTAAACTTTTTATTTCATTGAGTATTTCTTCCGGAACAGGATTATTTTTCGGGCTTTTTCCCGGATATCTCCAGGCACTAATTACTTTTAATTTATTATTTTCCAGAAAATTAAATTTTGGTTTTTCGCTTCCCGCTTTCGACTTGGAAATTTGATACATTACCCATATTTCATAAGGGTGATTTTTTGATCCGGCAGATTGCATCGAGGCGATAGTTTTTTCGACAATTCCCTCTTCAACCCTATTCGGACTTTTAATCACTCTTTTTATTCTCTGTTGGCTTAAGCCGTAGTATTTCATTTTCGCCAAAGAGTGGCGGGTCCACTGATATTTTTTGTTATTTTTTCCAAAATTAGAAATCATATGCCTTAATAATATCAATTTTTTTAAAATTATGCTAAAATATCAATATGAATGAAGCAATTCAATTTATAAAACCTTATGAAGTTTTCTTGATTCCTGTTGTTGTCGGGACGATTACTCAAATTGTCAAATTTATCATCTATTCAGTACGGCATGGATGGGATTTCCGCTATATAATGACTCACGGGCATATGCCCAGTTTTCACACGGCTTTTGTGGTTTCAATGACAACCTCGGTGGCTTATTATTCAGGAATGGCCTCCGGAGCTTTTGCGGTGGCTTTGGTCATAGCGCTTATTGTTATTGACGATGCCGTCCGGCTCCGGGTTTATATCGGAGATCAGGGAAGATATCTCAATACTTTAGTAAGGCAATTGGATCTGGAAGAGAAATTTCCCAGGCTCAAGGAAAGGGTTGGGCACAGGGTGAATGAAGTTATTGTCGGAGGGATATTCGGGTTTTTGATGACCCTGCTTTTTATTAAAATGCTGTCTTGATTTGAGCTTTGAAAAAACGATATTTCTCCGGGCAAGATATTCTTGCTTTTTTTATTTTGTGTTATAATTTAGTTACATTTCTGACTTGAGAATTTTGTGAAACAGAAAGAAAAAAAGAAAAATAAAATGTTTTCAAGGAAGCGGTTGGTTTTATCGTTGGTTTTTTTGTGTCTCATGTTTTCTTTTTTGATTAGTTTTGCAAGTGATGCTAGTGCGGCTAGTAGTTTTACTCAATCTTTGGATAAAGTTACAACATCAGGAACAAGTGCTTTGGCGGAAGCACTAGGTTCGCCATTTCTTGCTGCGATGAATGCATTGCTTTATGCAGTCTTCGCTTTTTTTGGGCTTCTTCTGATTATTGCCGGAGTGCTTCTTGATTGGGCAATAAATCCCAATAATTTTGAGCTGGTGATGAATATGGATGCCATCAAAACTACCTGGATAACTGTCCGAGATTTTCTCAATCTTTTTTTCATAATGGTTCTTCTTTTTTCGGCTTTTTGTACCATTTTCCAAGTCTCTAAATATAGCATTAAGAAAATTCTCCTAACACTTGTGATTATGGCTCTTTTGGTTAATTTTAGCTACCCAATATCCAGATTCATCATTGATGCGGCCAATATCCCGATGTATTTCATCATCAACAATACTTTTCCCGGACTTTCCAACGAATCTGGAATATCAACTTTGCTGGTTTCATTTTCTAATATTTTAGTAAGCATTATTCCGGAACCAAAATGGTTTAGTTGGGGGCAAGGTCCGATGGGTTCGCAGCTTACCATAAAACTAATAGCGGCCAACATATTTGTTTTCATTTTGACAATCTCGCTTCTCATCATGGCCATCCTCTTTGTTATAAGAATGATAGTTCTGGCTATTCTTATTATGTTCTCTCCGATAGGATTTGTGGCTTCCATATTTCCCGGATTGAATAGTTTTTCCAGCAAATGGTGGGATGCATTACTCAAGCAAGCTTTCTGGGGACCCATAATGGCTTTCATGCTATACATCTCTCTTAAGGTTATGGGAGAAATGCAAAGTGGCAAAGTAGGAGAAGAAATGAATAAATTCGCAAATGCAAACGGAGGAAATTTTAGCGAAATTATTGTCGGGGGAGTTACTATGGCTATCCCTGTTGTATTGATTTGGATTGGAATGATAAGTGCCAAACAGATGGGAGCTATCGGAGCTGATAAGGCTCAAAAATGGGGCACCAAAGCGGTAAAGTGGGCAGCCAGAGCGCCACTTAAATATTCAGGAATCGAAGGAGGAGCCAAAAAGGGATGGGATAATTTCAAAAAGACCGGAAAAGTTTTTGGCAAGAAAGTTCCAATGTATGGGGGAACTGATGCTACTGAAGCAAGGGAGGCCAAGTGGGCTGGTTTAATAAAAGATGGTAAGGGAGGATGGGATAAGGCTCGAATAAGCCAAGAAAGAGAAAAAGCAAATGAGCAAAGAAAGAAGTGGAAAGATCAGGGAGGAGCCAGTGATGATGAATTAAACAAAACACTTAACGAAAAAGATGCTTCCAAGAAAAAAGCTGCTGCTCTTGAATTAGCCGAGAAGAATGGATTCAAAAATCTCAAGCAATATCAAGATGCTATGGATGCTGTCAAGGATGATCCTGTTTATAAGAATATGTTTGAGGATAAAGCTAAGGAAAAACATATAAGATATGTGATAGAGGATAAAGCTCAAAAAGGAATAGACAGAGTTAATAAAAATAGAGCTGACAAGGGATTGCTCCCACTTGATTCTGTAAAGGAGAGTGAAGTTAGAAAATCTTTTTACAAAACAGAATTAGGGAAGATGAGTGCTGATAAAATTGCTAAACAGAAAAACTTACTTGGAAATGGTGACTTTAGAAAGTATTATCTGGATGATCTAAACAGAAATGACCATGGATTTTTGGTTAAAATAGCGTCAAAAGCAGATCAAAGATACAGAAAGCTTTGGAAGGATAAATACGGGTATAAGATTTAAACTTTTATGTCGAATTTTAATGATGAAAATTACAATTATTTTTCTCCGTTGGTCGTTCCTGTATCAGAGAATGAAACGGAAGAAGAGTTTGATTTGAGATGGGAAAGATTTGATTCATTGCCAGAGGTTTTTAAGGAGAAGCTTTCTAATGAAAAAATACCAGAATTAATCAAGCAAATATCGGATGAAAACAACTTGGAGTTATTTCAAATTGCTTTCATATCCCGATTGATAAGGAGTTACTATTTTGGTGAAATAAAGGAAAGTAACTTTTCTGATTTTTTGGTAAAATTTGCCAAAATTAATCCCGATTCAGCCCGATCAATATCAAGGAGAATAATTAATGAAATAATCAGTAGGGATTTCCTAAGCGAGGAGAAAGTTGTTGCCAGAAAAATTATTGAAGTTTCTATTGATAGCATACTTCAGAAATTTCCTGGTATTGGCGAACAATTGATCACTTCTTCTCCGATAAAGCTCAAACTTTTTCCCCAACCAGTCCGACCGTCGATAAAAAATTGGATTGAAGACTACCGACAGACAATGGGCGTGCAGAAACAAGGAATGATGGAACGGGGAAATTACCTCTTCCATAGTGAAAATACAAAAAGACTTACTTCCGGAGAAAGGAAAAAAATAGCCGAAATATTGCGCTCTCTCGATGAAGGCGTAACCTTGAAAATTGATCCGGAAAGGCAAGAGGTGGTTTTTGAACAGCCAGAAGCAGGCGGAACAAAACAAGAAGAACGACCGAGGACGAATATCCGACAAACCGTTGAACCAAAAAAAGAAATAGTCAATAAATCTTTTGAAAGGTTCGCCAGCGAATATCAAGAAAAGAATTCTCAAAATATGCCAATTGCCAGACCTCAAGCGCCAAATTCAAATATTCGTTTTTCTTCTCCTCATATCATGCAAAGCGAAAGAGCGGAAAGGAAATCGATGAATCAAGGAAGTTTCAGGCAAAATCCGATTCAGGAAAAACCAAAAAAAGCGCCCGTTTATCAAGCTCCGCTCGCAGTTCAGCAAAACTTCAACGCCAGCAATCAGCCGAGAATCATTTCGAAATATCAATCCAATGCCGGAAAACCTTTCGAGGATGATGATATTCCTGCCCGACCAAATTTAACAGAACCAAAAATTTCAGGAAATGTCGTAGATCTTAAAAATTAGTCAAAAATTTAAAAATCAAAATAAAAAATCGCAATGCAAAATTCAAAGTTATTCAGAATTCTTTTTAATTTTTATCTCTCATTTTTAATTTCAATATTTTCATTTTCAATTTCTAATGCGGGAGTAATTTCCGACGCTCCGAATATTTCTGAATTGTTGTTTAATATCCTGAATTTTTTATTGCAGGTGTTCGGAATTATTGCTATAATATCCTTAGTGGTATCCGGAATTTTATATTTGACTTCAAGCGGAGATGAAAGCAGAATTAGATTAGCTAAAAAGGGAATGATCTATTCAATAATCGGAATCCTGGTGGCGCTTTCAGGAGTTATTATCATCAAGACTATCAGCGGATTTTTAAAATAAAAAAAGAGTTGCTATTATAAGTTCAGTTGAGTCCTGTCATCTTTTTCAAAACTATTTTCAATGAAAAAATAAAAAAGGTGAGGGGTGCTCAATTTTTAATCCCGCTAATGCGGGAGTAGAATTGGCGAAAGGAGGTGTTATATGAAAATAAAAATCAAAAAAATATTATCAACCGTTTCAGTGGCACTTTTGACTGCTCCGGTGGCTGTTATGGGCCAATCATGGGCTCCTGATGCTGATGTTCCTGATGCTTCAATTATGGATATTGTAAAAAATTTCATGAGATGGCTGCTTATCATTGTCGGGCTTCTGGGAGTTATTGGTTTTGCTATCGCAGGAGTTTTGTACCTCACAGCAGCAGGTGATGAAGACAGGATAAAATCAGCCAAAAGAGCTATGCTTATGTCAATTGTTGGAATCATTGTGGCTATGTTGGGACTGGTGGTTATGGGCGCAGCTTATAGATTCTTGAACGCTGAAAGCGGATTCTAGTTTTAGCTAAAATTAAAATCTTAAAAACAATCCCGAAAGTCGGGGTTGTTTTATTTTGATAAAGTTATGATATAATAAAGTCAGCTCTTGTTAATTTTCAACATATAAAAGCAAATAAAAGATGCCATTTGAAAAAATAAAAATGGTGGACAAAAAAATGAAAAAAATAAAATTATTTTTTGCCAGTGCAGTATTATTTTTAATGCCACTCGTTTCTCTCGCCCAATGGAATCCGGACAGTCTTACGTCTTCCAATCTTCCCAGTAGTTCTATCTATGACATAATTAAAAATTTGTTAACTTGGATCCTTTCGATTTTCGGTCTTCTGGCAGTAATCGGGTTTATCATAGCCGGAATAATGTATATTATTTCTTCCGGGGATGATGATGCGATGAAAAAAGCCAAAAAAGCCATGACCTATTCTATTATCGGAGTAATAGTAGCTCTCTCCGGATTGGTTGTTATTTTTGCAGTTGACAGTGCTTTGAGCGGAGAATCCTATTTTTAATGGTTAAAAATATGAAAAAATCGTTGTTAATAGCTATATTCGTAATGCCGGTATTTTTTTTGATTTCAAGCAATATTTCTATTGGAGAAACGACATCAGATAATCCGAATCTCGATTGTAGCAGTGGTATTTGTTATCCCATCAATACCAATCTTCCTGATTCCGATATGAAAACTATCATTACTAATTTTTTGAATTGGATATTGGGAATATTTGGAATATTGGCAGTGATTGCTTTTATTATTTCTGGGATCCAGTATATCATTTCAACTGGCGACGAAAGAACGATGGATGCAGCCAAAAGAAGCATGGTTTATTCAATCGTCGGAGTGGTAGTGGCCCTTGCCGGTCTCATTATCATCTTTGCTATCGACAAAGCTCTTCGGGGAACGTCCTCTTTTTAAATGATAATTTGACAAACAGGCAGGGTTTTGCTAAAATTGAATAGAAGATTGTTTACGAGAGGGTTCGCATGAAAGGCGGATCTTTTTTAATAAAAATTCTAATAATTCATAAAAAACACTATTTTATGCCCAAGAAAACTAAAAATAAGGATGATGATTCTTCAAGCATGAGACTTGGAGAGTTTGGTAGTGCCATAATGCAAATTGCCGAGGAAAAAGGGATTTCCAAAGACAAGGTCATTGAAACTATCGAAGCGGCACTAGCAGCTGCCTACAAAAAAGAATATGGGAAGAAGGGACAGCATATTCGAGCTGAATTCAACCAAGTCAGCGGATCAGCCAAATTCTTCAAACTTCTGGAGGTAGTAGATGAATCTACAAGGGAATTTGTTGTTGTTCAGGCTGATGAAGATTTGTTGCAGCCTGATGTAGAAAAAGAAAAAATACAGAAAGAAACAGAACCGGAACAAAAAGAAATAGAAGAGGATGAAGAAAAACTTCCCAGATTCAATCAGGAAAGAGATATTATCCTGGAAGAAGCGAAGAAGATTAAAAAAGATGCAAAAATCGGAGATGTCATTGAGATTGCTTTAGAATCAAAAACCGAATATGGAAGAATTGCTGCTCAAACCGCCAAGCAGGTCATTATTCAAAAAATAAGAGAAGCTGAACGAGACTCAATGTTCAAAGAATATAAGGAGAAAGAAGGAGAAGTGGTAAGCGGAAGCATTCAAAGAATCGAAGGACGAAATGTTTATGTTGATCTCGGAAAATCAATCGGAGTCTTGTTTCCTTCAGAGCAAATCGAGAGGGAAAGATATCATATCGGCCAGAGAATAAAAGTTTATTTAGCCAAAGTCGAGTCTGATCCCAAAGGTCCCGGAATAACCTTGAGCAGAATTCACTCAGAAATGATTAAAAGACTTTTTGAGCTGGAGGTTCCTGAAGTATTTTCTGGAACAGTAGAAATAAAAAGTATTGCCAGAGAGGCAGGATCCCGTACTAAAATAGCCGTTTTCTCGAAAGAAGAAGGGGTAGATCCAATTGGTTCTTGTGTCGGACAAAAAGGAACCAGGGTCCAAGCTGTCATTGATGAGCTAGGAGGAGAGAAGATTGATATTATTGAATGGAGCGAAGATGCTCATAAATTTATTGCCGCCGCCCTTAGTCCGGCCAAGGTTCTTTCTGTTGAGCTTGATGACGAAAAAAGAGAATCGGTCGTAAAAGTTCCTGAGGATCAGTTGTCTCTGGCTATTGGAAAGCAGGGGCAAAACGTAAGATTGGCCGCCAAGCTTACAGGCTGGAAGATCGATGTTGTTGGAGACATATTGACCAATACTGATTTGCTGCAGGCTGACGAGGAAGAAATTGAAACAGAAAAATCAGAAGTGCAAGATGGCGCTGACGAAAAAGAGGAAGAAAAGAAAGAAGAAAAAAAACCTAAGAAATCCAAAAAATCCAAGGAGGATAAAAAGGAAGAGTAATTAATTTAGAATTTTAAAGGCTAAATTTAAAATTAAATTTAGAATTTAAAATTTATAATTTTAAAATATGAGTATAATTAGTTATTCCATTGCTGCGAGTTTTGTGGCAATAGCATTTGCTCTCTATCTTGCCTGGAAAGTGATGAAATTTTCCGAAGGAGAGGGAAAGATGGTTGAAATTTCAAACGCCATCAAGGAAGGCGCCAAAGCCTATTTAAACAGGCAATACAAAACTGTGGCCTATGTGGCAATTTTTGTTGCCATTATCCTCTACTTTATTATGGGGGAATCAGGATTGAAAACTAGTATCGGATTTTTGATCGGAGCCGGAGCATCTGCTCTCGCTGGATATATCGGAATGAATGTGGCAGTAAGGGCCAATGTCAGGACTGCCCAAGCTGCAAAAACCGGATTAGGAAAAGCTTTGGACGTTGCTTTTAAGGGAGGAACAGTAACGGGACTTTTAGTAGTAGGACTCGGGCTTTTAGTAGTTGCGGGTTTTTATATGATTACCGGAGATCTTAAGGCACTGATCGGTTTGGGCTTTGGAGGAAGCTTGATCAGTATTTTCGCCCGACTTGGTGGAGGAATTTTTACCAAAGCAGCTGATGTGGGAGCTGATCTCGTCGGCAAAGTTGAAGCTGGAATTCCTGAAGATGATCCAAGAAATCCAGCAGTTATTGCTGACAACGTAGGAGACAATGTCGGAGACTGCGCAGGAATGGCTGCTGATCTTTTTGAAACTTATGCCGTAACAGCGATCGCTGCTATGATTTTGGGATCACTTACTTTTCCGAATTTTTCCAATGCGACTCTTTATCCTCTGGCCTTGGGAGCTGTCTCAATGATTGCTTCGATTATCGGAATATTTTTTGTCCGTCTGGGAACAAAAGACAAAAATAAAAAGGCAGGAGACGTGAATATTATGGGAGCGCTTTATAAAGGGCTTATTGCTGCTTCAGTAATTGCTCTTGTTGCTTTCTATCCGGTCACTAAAATGATAATGACTGACAACGGACTTTATTCTTTTCAAAATATTTTCCTTACCTCTTTAGTTGGAATTTTGGTTACTGCAGGAATGGTGATTGTAACTGAATACTATACTTCCAAAAAATATCGTCCGGTAAAAGCCATTGCCGAGTCATCCAAGACCGGTCACGGAACAAATATAATTATGGGTTTGGCTATCAGTATGGAAGCAACTGCTATTCCGGTAATTATTATTGTGGCAGGAATTCTGGCTTCCTTCTGGCTAGCTGGAATTTATGGAGTGGGAATTGCTGTTATGAGTATGCTTTCAATGGCAGGGATTATTGTGGCGATTGATTCTTTCGGGCCGATCACTGACAATGCCGGAGGAATCGCTGAAATGTCGGAAATGGGATCGGAAATAAGGGAAGTGACTGATTCACTGGATGCGGTCGGAAACACTACTAAAGCAGTTACCAAAGGCTACGCTATTGCTTCAGCTGGTCTTGCGGCAGTAGTTTTGTTTGCTTCTTACGTTCAGGAATTATCCGACAAGGGACAGCACATTGTTTTTGCTCTTGATAATGTTAAGGTTCTATCCGGACTTCTTATAGGAGGAATTATTCCTTATTTCTTTGCTTCAATCAGTATGCGATCAGTCTCCAAAGCAGCTAGTGCTGTTGTAGAAGAAGTTCGAAGGCAATTTCGGGAAATTAAGGGAATTATGGAAGGAACAGCTAAGCCGGATTATGCAACGAGCGTCGATATTGTGACTAAAGCTGCTATCCGGGAAATGATCATTCCAGCTATTATTCCAGTTTTAACCCCGATCCTTGTTGGATTTATTCTAGGACCAGAAGCTCTGGGAGGGCTTTTAGTTGGATCGATTATTACCGGACTTTTTGTGGCAATTTCCATGACTTCCGGAGGTGGTGCCTGGGATAATGCCAAGAAATATATTGAAGAAGGAAATTTCGGTGGCAAAGGATCGCTTGCTCATCAAGCAGCCGTTACCGGCGATACTGTCGGAGATCCTTACAAAGATACAGCTGGACCAGCTATCAATCCGATGATTAAGATTATCAATATCGTAGCATTGTTGATAGCCGGGCTGATAGTCTAATTGAAAGTTAAAAAGTTGCAGTTCAAAATTTAAAATTATCAAATTTTAAAATCATTTTAATATTCCATATTATCATTTTGCATTTTGAGATTTGTATTTTTGGTTAAATTTATAATTAATGAAAATTGATGTTTAAAAAAGAAGTAATTAAATTACCCAATTCCGAACTTGAGATTAAAGTAGCTGTTCCTTGGGAAGAATGGAAGAGTTTTTTGGACCAAGCTTTTGGGAATTTTTCCAAAGAGCTGAAAATTCCCGGATTTCGTCCAGGAAAAGCTCCGAAGAATCTGGTGGAAAAACAGGTTGGCAAGGGGAATATTCTTCAGGATGCGGCTGAAAAGGCGATTCAAAAAACCTATGCTGATATTCTGGATAAGGATAAGATTGATGCTATCGGGGCTCCAAAAGCAGAAATTCTCAAGCTTGCCGAAGGAAATGAATTGGAGTATAAGATTGTGACAGCTGTGATCCCGGAAGTGAAAATGAAAGAATGGAAAAGCACTATCAAAAAAATAAATGAAAAATTTAAGGGAGAAAAAGTTGAGGTTTCGGACGAGGAAATTAAAAAGGAAATAAATAAAATTGCTGAAAGCAGAGCCAAAATAGTTACAGTAAATCGGGAAGCAAAAAATGAAGACAGTGTGCTTGTTGACTTCAGTGTTCTCCGGGATGGTGTTCCGATTGAGAATGGAATTAGTAAAAATCATCCGCTTGTTTTGGGAAAAGGATTTTTTATTCCTGGCTTTGAGGAAAATATCATAGGAATGAAAGAAAATGAAGAGAAAAAATTTACTTTGAAATTTCCGAATGAATATCACGAAAAAAGCTTGGCAGGAAAAGAAGCGAATTTCGAAGTAAAATTGAACTTGGTTCAGGAAAGGCAAATCTCAGAAATAAATGATGATTTTGCCAGATCTCTCGGAAAATTTGAAAACCTGGAAAAACTCAAAGGCAGTATTAGAGAAGGAATAGTTGAAGAAAAAGAAAAAGAGGCTAAAGAAAAAAGAAGAAGTGAATTCTTGGAAGGTCTCATTAATCTTTCCGAAACAGAACTTCCTGAAGTTTTGGTGCAGAGTGAACTTTCCAAGATGTTCCAAGAGTTTGAGATGCAACTTGCTCAAATGGGAATGGACCTGGATAGTTTTTTGGAAAAAATGAAAAAGACCAAGGAGGATTTGGAAAAAGAGTGGAGAATCCAGTCGGAAAAAAGAGTAAAATCAGCTTTAATTCTGGAAGTGATTGCCAAAGAGCAGGATATTAAAGTTGAAAATGAAAAAGTTGAAGAAGAAATGAACAAAACTCTTCAATATTACAAGAAGGAAAAAGATCTGGAAAAGAATATCGATCTCGGAAGATTGTATGATTATACAAAAGGAGTATTAACCAATGAAAAAGTTTTCGAGTATCTGGAAAAAATGTAAATTTTTTAAATTTAAAGCCTAATTCAAAATGTCACAAAAAAATTACAATCAATATCTGATTCCTTCTGTGATAGAGAAGACAAGCTATGGGGAACGCGCTTATGATATTTACTCGAGGCTTTTGAAAGACAGGATAATTTTTCTTGGTAGTGCAATCGATGATGGAGTGGCGAATTCAATAATTGCCCAACTTTTATTTTTAGACTCGCAGAATTCCAAGGAAGATATTAAACTTTACATAAATTCTCCCGGAGGAGTAGTTTCTTCAGCCTTGGCAATATACGACACGATGCAATATGTTAAGTCGGATGTTCAGACAATTTGTGTGGGATTGGCAGCTTCCGGAGCGGCACTTTTGCTTTCAGCCGGAGCCAAGGGGAAAAGATTTATTCTCCCTAACGGAGAAGTGCTTATTCATCAGGTGATGGGTGGAACGCAGGGACAGGCAACGGACATCGATATCCACGCCAAACATATTCTGAAATTGAAAGACAAGCTGAATAAAATTATGGCCAAGCATACCGGACAGAGAATTGAGAAAATAATTAAAGACACTGACCGGGATTATTTTATGAGTGCTGAAGAAGCGAAGGAATATGGAATTGTGGACAAAATTATCAAATAACATCTAACAGTTAGTAGTTTATATCAAAAAATTCCGAGTATTCGGAATTTTTTTGTGATCCTTTGCGTGTTTTATTTTTTCCAAAGCATTTCGAATTTTTCAACGTCGGATAGAGAACTATTTCAATATTGGCAATAAACTTTCCCCCCCCATTTCTGTCGGTTTTTCAATTCCCATCAAATCCAGAACAGTCGGTGCGATATCACTGAGAAGCCCTCCGATTTCATTTTCGTCCTGCCTGATTTCCTCCGGCTTTTTATTGTGGTGGTTTTCAGGAGTCAAAAACCAAAGAGGAACAGGATTGGTCGAATGTTCAGTATTAATCTGGCCCGTATTGGGGTTTGTTATTTCTTCAATATTCCCATGGTCAGCAGTAATCAGAAGACAACCTCCTGCATTAAGAACTACAGGAATAAGAAGCGACAGGACCTTATCAAGCGATCTTACCGCCTCAATGCAGGCTTTTTCGTTCCCAGTGTGTCCCACCATATCAGCATTAGCATAGTTAATCAGGATAAAATCGTATTTATTTTTTTTGACAGACTCAATCACTTTTTCTGTGATTGGAGCAGCGCTCATTTCTGGAGACTCATCAAACTTTGAAACC
This sequence comes from Patescibacteria group bacterium, assembly GCA_022710085.1. Lineage (GTDB taxonomy): Bacteria > Patescibacteriota > Minisyncoccia > Moranbacterales > JAKLHP01 > JAKLHP01. The sequence goes on from JAKLHP010000006.1 coordinate 13,843, forward strand.
GATGGGGAAGGAATTAAAATCCGGTCTTCATCCGGCCAAGGTTCCTCTTCTCCACCATTGAAAAAATAGGTCACATGAGCATACTTTTCGGTCTCAGAAATACGAAGCTGATTCTTTTTGTTCTGGCTTAAAACTTTTCCCAGTCCATTGGTCACTTCTTCTTTTGGAAAGATTATATTAACCGGAAGATCTTTTTCATATTCGGTCATTGTGGCAAATTCCAATTTCAGCGTTGCCCCTCTTGGGAATTTTTCAAATCCCGGTACGGTAAAAGCAGTGGTAAGTTCCCTGGCTCGATCTTCGCGGAAGTTAAAAAATATTACGGAGTCATTTTCTTTGATGAGTGCTATCGGGTTTCCATTTTCCGTGACAGTTCCCGGTTCAATATATTCATCGGTTATTCCCTTAACATAAGAATCTTGAAGATACTGGATCGGATCTTTAATTTGCTCTCCCTTGCCTTCCACAAGCATTTTATAAGCTTTTTCTATCCTATCCCAATTGTTATTTCTATCCATTGCCCAATTCCTTCCGCAAACTGTGGCTATTTTGCCAATTCCTATATCCTTCATTTTTTCTTCGACTGTTTTAAGTGTTTTAACTCCGGAAGTTGGCGGTGAGTCTCTTCCGTCAGTAAAGGCGTGGATAAAAACTTTTGACACATCGTTATTTTTTGCAGCTTCTAGTATGGCATAAAGATGATCAAGATAAGAATGGACAGAACCGCTTCCGATAAGTCCCATCAGGTGAAGGCTTCCATTATTCTTTTTGGCGTTTTCAAAAGATTTAAGCAGCACAGGATTTTTTTCAAAAGATCCATCCTGGATGGATAAAGATACGCGGGGAAGATTTTGGTACATTATTTTTCCAGCTCCTAGGGTAATGTGGCCGACCTCGCTGTTCCCGCATTCTCCCCAAGGAAGCCCGACTGAAATTCCTGAAGCTTGAAGGGTGGTCATTGGGTAAAAATTATTCAGTTTCTCTATGGTGGGAAGAAGAGTTGTTTTTAGAACGTTTCCCTGAGTATTGTTGCTAAGCCCCCAACCATCAAGAATTACTAAAACTACTGGTTTGTACATAATTTGTTAGCTTATTTTTATTTATTTCCTATTTATAATACTATTTTTTAAATGTTTTGACAAAGGGGGTAATATGTAATATCATTTCTTTGAAATAACAAGTAAGTTAATTTGATAGATAAGTCGATTAATTTTTTGAAAATAATGGAAAAATCTAAAAAATAACAATTTTTTTGCTTTATGACTTATCGATTGAGTATAGAAAAAATATATGGAGATAAATTTTACGATTTTAATCGTCGGATTTTTAACACTTTCAATTGGATCTGTCTTGGGTTACCTTGCAAGACAAACCATTGCTAAAAAACAACTTTCTACTGCTGAAGGAAAAATAGAAAAAATGCTTGAAGAAGCTGAGAAAAAATCTCAGGAGGTTACTTTAAACGCAAAAAACAAGGCTCTTGAAATTTTAGAGGAAGCTAAAAACAAAGAAAGAGAACGGGAAAATCAAATAACCAGGTTGGAACAAAGACTGGAAAAAAGAGAAGAGACTATGGATCAAAGGATAGATGAGCTGGAGAGAGGAAAGAAGCATCTGGAGCAAAAAGTTGAAGAAGTGAAAAGGATAAGACAGGAAGCTGAAGACTCAAGAAAAAAAGAATTAGCTAGGCTTGAAAAAATAGCCGGACTTTCCAAAGAACAAGCCAAAAAAGTATTACTTCAGCTTACAGAAGAGGAAAACAGAGGACTTATTTCAGAAAGAATAGCCAAGCTGGAAAAAGAAGGGAAAGAAGATCTTGAGAAAAAGGCTAAGTCGATCATGACCCAGGTAATTCAAAAATATGCAGGCTCTCACGCTTCGGAAGTTTCTACGACCACAGTTTCACTTCCTTCTGATGAAATAAAAGGAAGGATAATCGGAAGAGAGGGAAGAAATATTAAGGCCTTGGAAAAATTAACTGGAGTGGAAATCATTGTGGATGATACTCCGGAAGCGGTAGTTATTTCCGGATTCGATCCGATTAGAAGAGAAACGGCGAGATTGGCTCTTGAAAAATTAATGGAAGATGGAAGAATCCATCCTACTAGAATTGAAGAAGCGGTAAATTTTGCCAAAAAGGAAATTGATGCCAAAGTTAAAGAAGCGGGTGAAGCAGCCGCTTATGATGCTGGCATAGTTGGCTTGGATCCTAAGCTGGTGTATATACTTGGAAGGTTAAGATACAGGACTAGTTATGGACAAAATGTCCTTATTCATTCATTGGAAGTAGCTCATTTATCCGGAGCTTTAGCTGCAGAATTGGGTGCAGATGTGGCAACAGCCAAAAAAGCCGGTATGCTTCATGATATCGGGAAAGCCATTGATCATGAGGTTCAAGGAACACATATCGAAATCGGTGTTAAGATACTTGAAAAGTTTAAGATTTCCAAACAAGTTATTGATGCAGTTAAATCTCATCATGAAGATTATCCTTTTGGAAGCCAAGAAGCTTATATCGTCGCCGCTGCCGATGCCATTTCTGCCAGCCGACCAGGAGCCAGAAAAGACACTTTGGAAAATTATCTCAAGAGATTGGAAGAATTAGAAGGCGTGGCTAACTCTTTCCCAGAAGTGGAAAAATCATATGCTATTCAAGCGGGAAGAGAAATTAGAGTTTTCGTAAAACCCGACAAATTAGATGATTTGGGCTCAATGAAATTAGCCAGACTTATTGCCGATAAAATTGAACAAGAGCTTAGATATCCAGGAGAAATAAAAGTCAATGTTCTTCGTGAAACAAGATCAATCGAATTCGCAAGATAATACTATAGTGTATAATATGGAGTGCATGGTAATTTTATCTCAAGCCATATGTTTTGTATCTATGGAGCAGTTGCCTTATTTAAGAAGTATTATATAATAAAGTAAACCTTAACTTTTCCCAACGGGACTAGGAATGGAGGTGTTACAATATGGCACAAAATATCAATAAAGATTCATTGGTTGATTCCATATCGACAAAAACTGATCTTTCAAAAAAGGATGTGGAAATGGTAATTGATACTATGGTTGATGTTATAACTGAACAATTGAGGCAGGGGAACAAGGTAACTCTGACCGGGTTTGGGGCCTTCAGGGTTTCAAAGAGAGCTTCTAGAGAAGGAATCAATCCTCAAACTAAACAAAAAATACAAATTCCCGCTATGACTCTTCCAAAATTTACTGCTGGAAAGGCTTTGAAAGAAGCTGTAAAGTAGAACTTTATACATAGAACAAAAACAAAAGATAGCAATGAAATCCCGCTTGAGTCGGGATTTTGTTGTGGATAAACTGGGGATAGGCTTAATTGAAACTAAGTTAGTGTTTCAGACAACATTTTTATTAAAGAGGCTTGTTTACTCACTAAAAACAACTTACGGATACAAAATACTTGCTTTTTCCTTTAATATGGCGCTGATTTGGATTGGGATTGACATATTTTTCAAGAAATGTTAACATTTCATGGTAAAAAGAAAATTACTTCTTGCAATTTTTTAGTTTATCTGTATAATAAGAAAATACTTGTCAATCCCGTTAAATCGGGACCAAGGGGGCAATGAATCATTTTTCTATTAATTAAATACATTTTCTAAAACCTCATTTTTAGAATTACCCTTATTCCAAGAAAATAAACGAACGAGGAAATTCTAGCTGAGGAGTGTTTTTATGCTCAAAAGTCCTAAAACTCTCAAGGTGAGGGATAATTTTAGTCCCTCCTCCTCTCTTTCTAAGAGAAAATTTTTCAAAAAAAGTTTGGTCGTATCACTTCCTAATCTTATTGAGGCTCAAACGGTTTCCTACCAGTGGTTTTGGGACAAGGGCCTGAAAGAACTCCTTTCTGAAATTAATCCAATCAAGGATTTTACAGGAAAAGACCTGGAACTTACCCTTGAGGATTATTATTTGGATGAACCGAAATATGATGAGCTTACTGCTAAAGGGAAGAATATATCTTATGAATCCCCCCTTAGAATTAGAGCTAAACTTCTTATTAAAAAAACCGGTGAGGTAAAAGAACAGGAAATATATCTTGGTGATTTTCCTATTATGACAGACAGGGGAACTTTTATTATCAATGGAGTTGAAAGAGTCGTTGTCGGACAGCTGATCAGAAGTCCTGGTGTATTTTTCACGATGGAATATCAAAAAGGAAAGAAGCTTTTCGGAGCCAAAATTATTCCTAATCGAGGAGCTTGGCTTGAAATCGATACTGATTTAGAAGGAGTCATTTCTGTGAAGATAGACCGAAAAAGAAAAGTTCCAATCACTTGTCTTCTTCGGGCTTTTGGATATGGAGGCGATGGGGCTATTTTAAAAGAATTTTCTGATGTTGATACGGGAGAAACAAAATATATCGAAACTACGATTAAAAAAGATCCAGCCAAAAATCAAGGAGAAGGATATAAAGAAGTTTATAAAAGAATACGTCCAGGAGATTTGGCCACAGAAGAAAATGCTAAACAAGTTATTGATTCAATGTTTTTTAATTTTGAAAGATACGATTTTGGAAATGTCGGAAGATATCGTTTGAACCAAAGGCTCAACATTAATATCCCTGATAAAGAAGAAAATCGAGTTTTGAGAATTGATGACCTTGTTTTAATTATCAAAGAAATTATTAAGCTCAACAACGATCCTATGGCAGAGCAGGATGATATTGATCATCTTGGAAACAGAAGAGTAAGAGGTGTGGGAGAGCTTATTCAAAATAAACTAAGGCTAGGTTTCAATAGGATGAATAGAAATATCAAGGACAGAATGAGTACCTGTGATATTTTAACTGTCATTCCCGGCCAACTTATAAACTCAAGGCCGGTAGCTGCCGCTATTAAAGAATTTTTTTC
>JAKLHP010000060.1 GCA_022710085.1 Patescibacteria group bacterium
AAGGAAAAGAAGGACTTAAAGAGGTCTACAATGATACTTTAAAATATTCAGGAATACTTATGGGATTTGCATCCGAACATGTGGTTTCAGTTTTGGGCAAGGAATGGACGGAAGAATATTTGAAAAAAAGAGTAAAAAGGGGAATTAATGCGAGAATAATAATGCCTCAAACAGAAATTATTGAAAAAGATTATTTTTTGCGAGACCGAGAGCAATTGCGATCATCAAAATTAGTTGATCCCAAAAAGTACCCATTTTCGATTGAAGTAAATATTTATGGTTATTCAAAAATAGCTCTGATGTCTTCAAGGGAAGAAACTGCTGTGATAATCGAAAGTTCAGAAATATATAATACGATGAAATTGATATTTGAACTTCTGTGGGACAATCTGTCGGAGATAAGAATAGAAGATCGCAAAACGTATATTGCATGATGTGAAACGATAATTTTTGCGTTTTTTTCTTGAAATCGGTCGTAGTAAATGATAGTATGGATATAGTTAAAAGTTTAGAGTGCAAAGTTAAAAATCATATTATTTATTAGGCTTTGGACTATAAGTTGACTTTTAATTTTAACTTTTAATTCTGAACTATTTTATGTCGGGACATTCGCATTTTGCTGGAATAAAGCACCGAAAAGGGATTAATGACGCCAAAAGAGCTGGTATTTTCACAAAACTTGGACGCTTGGTTACTATTGCAGCGCGTGATGGCGGGGGAAATCCCGAATTTAATTTTAAGCTTAAAATGACAATTGAGCAGGCACGAGCAGCTAATATGCCCAAGGATAATATCGAGAAAGCCATCAGGAGAGGAACAGGCGAACTTAAGGATGGAGCAGAAATACAGGAGATTACTTATGAAGGATATGGTCCGGGACAAGTAGCCATGCTTATTAAAACTGCGACAGATAATACCAATCGAGCAGTCGGAGAAATTAAAACAGCTTTGACCAAAAATGGAGGGAAGATGGTTCCGGCAGGATCGGTAAGCTTTATGTTTAAACAAGTCGGATGCATTGAAGTTGAAATTGGAGATAAAAATAGGGATGATTTGGAGATGAAGGCTATAGATGCGGGAGCAGAAGATATATTTTTTGAAGATACTTCTTTGTATATTTATACTAAAATCGAGGATTTAAAGGTGATTAAAGAAGAATTAGAAAAAGAAGATTTTCAAATCGGAAATGCCGGTTTGGTTTATGTTCCAACCCAAAAAACCAACATTTCCGAGAAAGACAAGGAAAATTACGAAAAACTTCTCGAAGTACTGGATAATCTTGATGATGTTCAGGAAATATACGACAATTTATAATCACATAACACAAAACATTTAACCTAGAACATTTTGTTCCATGTTCCTTGTTTAAGTCTTCATGAAAGTTTTAGGTATTGATCCTGGGACGGCGACGACCGGTTGGGCAGTTTTGGAAGAATCTAAGGGAAAAGTAGATCCTATAGCCTTTGGACATATCAGCACTTCTCCAAAAAACTCAGTTTCCGATCGTCTGAAAGAAGTAGCAGATGATTTGGCGGATATTATTGAAAAATACAAGCCCCAGGAAGCGGCAATTGAGGACATTTTCTTTTTCAAGAACCAGAAAACTGCAGTTAAGGTAAGCCAGTCCCGAGGAGCGATGCTATTGACATTGGAGAATAAAAGAGTTAGAATATTCAGTTACACCCCCCTGCAAGTGAAGCAAGCGCTTACGGGTTATGGCAGGGCAGAGAAAAAGCAGATTCAGATAATGGTAAAAAATATTTTGAAATTAAAGTCCATTCCCAAGCCGGATGATACGGCCGATGCGATTGCGATTGCACTCTGTCATTTGAATAGTAGAAAGATAAATAATTTAAAATAATATTTTTCAATTCACAATTTTTTCATTGTTATTGATAATTGAAAATTTTAAAAAAATGCCAAATATCAATCCGATAGTAAGTTACTTTGTGGAACAAGGAGTGCCGCTTGTTACGGTAACGCTGCTTCTTATGTTTCCGATTATCGCGACCCTTATCGCTTTTTTGCGCCAGGTAGCGGGAATCAAGGCATTTGGAATATATACTCCCTCGATTATCATCTTTGCTTTTCTGGCAACGGGAATAAAGTACGGAATCGCCCTCTTTGTGAGCGTTATTCTGGTTGGTATGCTGGTCAGAATTCTTATTAAAAAATTTCGAATTCTCTATCTTCCTCGAGTTGCTATTACGTTAAGTATTGTTGCAATCGCAATGTTGGTTCTTTTGGCTCTCGGAGGATCTTTCCAAAGAACTGGCTTGGCTGCGGTTTCAATTTTTCCGCTGCTTATTATGATCACCTTGGTTGAGAAATTTATTTCAACTCAGATTGAGAAAGGAGACAAGACTGCCTTTCTTCTGGCTGTTGAAACCTTGGGGATTGCGATTTTAGGGTATTATCTTCTTAAATGGTCGTTTCTTGTGAATCTTATTATTTCTTATCCCTGGGTTATTCTTTTAACAATCCCGATTAATATTATTCTTGGAAAATGGACCGGTCTTCGAATTAGTGAATATTTCAGATTTCGTGAAGTATTCAAAAAAATGCAATAAAAATTTTTTATTATCAGTGGGTTATATGCTTAATTTTTTTAAAAATGGGAATAAAATTCTTGGAATGAACTCGCGCAATCTCGAGTATATTCGTCCTTGCAATCTGAAAAGAGCCAGAAAAATTGCAGATAATAAAATTTTTAGTAAAAGATTTTTGTTGAAAGGAGAGATTCCTGTTCCGAGGCTCATTGCTAAGATTTCCAGTCTTGAAGAAATTGATAATTTTGATTGGAGCAAGCTTCCTGAAAGTTTCGTACTTAAGCCGAATCGGGGTTTTGGGGGAGAGGGAATTCTTGTCGTTTATGGACGAAAAAAAAATCGAGCAGATGCCTGGGTTAAGGCTGATGGCTCAATCGTTTCAATCGAAGACATTAAAAGTCACATTCATAATATTATTGACGGGGCCTTTTCTCTTTCCAATGTTTCAGACATTGCTTTCTTCGAAGAAAGACTCCAGCTTTTAAAATTATTCAAGCCCTATACCTTTAAGGGCATTCCTGATATCAGGGTGGTTGTTTATAATAAAGTTCCGGTCATGGCGATGCTGCGTCTTCCAACCAAAGAATCTCAAGGCAAGGCTAATCTTCATCAGGGAGCAATTGGAGTGGGAATCGACCTGGCTACCGGAATTACCACCACTTCCGTTCACAACAACAGAATTATTGATTATGTCCCAGGAACCAGGATGCTTATTTCGGGAATTAAGATTCCTTATTGGAACGATATCTTGAAATTAGCCGTTAAGGCTCAGGAAATTTCAGGACTAGGATATCTCGGAGCTGATGTTGCAATCGACAAAGAAAGAGGTCCGGTTTTCTTGGAACTCAACGCTCGTCCTGGTCTTTCCATTCAAATCGCCAATCTCGATGGACTGAAAAGAAGACTAGAAAGAGTGAAGGATCTCAAGATAAAAACCATTGAAAAGGGGGTGCGGGTAGGAATGGATCTTTTCGGAGGAGAGGTAGAAGAAGAGGTTGAAGATATCTCCGGAAAGAAAGTTATTGGAACATCGGAAAAAGTAAAACTTATCGGAAAAGATGGGAAAGAAATTGAAGTGGAAGCTAAAATTGATACTGGAGCCACTTCAACTTCGATCGATGTGGAATTAGCCAAAAAATTAGGATTTGAAGATCTGATAGATTTTTTCAATTCAATAGAAAAGCCGGTGGATTTCAACCGGGATCAGGGAAAATCAATTGAAGATGATTTAAGAAAAAAATATATCGGAAAACATCCAGACCTGGCTGATATTGTAATAATTTATTCTTCAAACGGAGTTTCAATAAGGCCGAAAGTCAGGACTAATTTTATTTTAGACGGAGTTACGGTTTTTGCGCAGGCAAATATCATTGACAGATCCGAACTGGATAAGGATATGATCATTGGAAGAAAAAGCCTAGGAAAATTCTTGATAGATGTTAATAAATAATTAAAAAATTTATGATAAAAAGAGAAGATTTTAACTATTTTAGCACTTACCTTTTAGCCGAAGAGGCCGAGAAAAGAGGAGCAAAAGTAACGAGAGTTTTTCCCAACAGAAGGTTGAGTTATGTTGTGATTAAATTAGGAAAAAAAACTGAAACAATTGTTGGCCAGAGAATTTCAAAAATAAGTGCCAACGCTTTTTTCATTTGTAAGAATAAACAAGCTACTAAATATTTTTTAAATTCAAACAAGATAAAAACTACCAAGGGAGAATTTTTTTGTAGTGAGCAAAAAAAGGAAGCAGTCGATTTTGCCAAAAAAATCGGCTTTCCGGTCGTGTTGAAACCGCTTGATGGAACTCATGGAAGGGGTGTCTGTTTGGGAATAAAAAACATCAAGGAACTGAATAACTTAATCAAGGAAGTTTCCAATTTAAAGAAAAGGTTTATGATAGAAAAGCAATTTGAAGGAGATGAGTACAGGATACTTGCAACAAGAAAAAAAATGCTTGGAGTTATAAATAGAGTTCCGGCTAATGTAATCGGGGACGGAAAAAATACAATAAAGGAATTGATAAAGATTAAAAATAAAGATCCCAGGAGAATGGAAGGGCATAATGGCTCCTTGGTCAAGATAAAAATTGACAAAGAGGTGTTGAAAAATCTGAAGGAAGAGAAACTCAACTTAAACTCGATTTTATCAAAGGGGAGGAGAGTGTTTTTAAGAAAGAATTCAAATATTTCAACTGGAGGAGACAGTATCGACTTCACGGAAAAAGTTCATCCGAAAATAAAGAAGCTTGCCCCCAAAATCATAAGCGCTATTCCCGATCTTTCTTATGGTGGAATTGATCTTTTAACTCCTGATATAACAAAAGATCCCGAAAAAGTGGGTTATGCGGTCATTGAGATTAATGATTCTCCTATGATCAGTATGCACCACCTTCCTTATGAGGGAAAAAGTAGGAACATAGCCAAAGAGATAATAGATCTAATTTTTTAGGAATGTTTTTAAATTGTTCGGCAAAAATATCAAAAAAAATAATTGATAATTATGAGAAGAATATAAAAAATCTGTCCACTTACCAGACAGGGCATTTTTTTACCAGAGCTTTTAAAATTACTGGAAACAAACAGTACGAAAATCAACTTTGTCGATTCATGCTTTCACATGAGCCGAATATTCTTTCTGATTTTTTCAGTAAAATTGGAAAGGAAAAGATTGAATACAAGGCGCCAAAAGAAAAACTTTTATCCAGCCTGAGAATCAAGGAGAGATATTTGTTTTATGAAAAAAATCCCAGGACAAAACTCTACCTGGACGTTCTGCAATATCTGATATATGTAGATAAGTTTAATTTATGGAATTTTATATTAAAAGGGAAAAAGAATGAATTTATTGAAATATTAAAAAAAGAAGATTTCGTTAAGTTATTCTTGAACGATGAAGCTATTAAAACCAACGGTTCTTATATTTTCAATTCGATTTCCGTTTTAAAAAAAATGGAAATCTGTGATTTAACTGAAAAAGCTATTTGCATTTTGAAAAACATTTATTTCAATAAAGATTTGTCGATCAAAAGAAATATTTCAAAAAATGAAATAATTTCAA
>JAKLHP010000061.1 GCA_022710085.1 Patescibacteria group bacterium
AGGGTGACGCTGTCGGTGCAAGTTAGGGAGATGGTGGCATTGAGATCCAGGTTGACATCGGTGGGAGTGGGACTGTTGGAGACTTCGTAGTTGGCGGTGTATTCGGTGGCGTGGTCGGTGGTAAAGGAACATTGGCCGTCGGTGACGAGACAGGAGGTTTCGTAAGTCCAGGTTTCTCCGTTATCCGGTCTTGAATAAATGGTGAGAGTCTTATTGTTGTAATCGGAACTTACGTTCAGGGTAACCGTTACGTCTTGGGAGAAAGTGAGGCTTTTATTGGGGATTCCTATTTTAATGGCTCCTTTGGAAGAGGAGTTTTCTTGATTTATGTCGGTGGAGATGTCGGAGACGGTGAGGGCGGTGATATCCATGGTTCCGGAAGTGGGAGTGAGGGTGGTTCCTGAGGGGATGAGGTATTGGAAAGAACCGGACTCAAGGGTGTAGTTGGCGTTGACGGTAGCCTGGGTGGCAGCGGTGTTGGTTCCGGTGACGGTGAGGTAACCGGCGGTGATGTCGGCTTCGATGTCTTCGGGGGTGGGGTTGGTGAGGGTTTTGGGATCGATACTGCTGTAAGCGGAAGTGGGAGGAGTGAAATTGGAAGTCCAACGGGCAATTCCTTTGGAGATGCGGAGTTCATCAAGGTAACCGTTTGTACTATAAGAACTATCTCCTCCGATGTAAACTCCATTTGCGCCATCGATTAATGATTTTGTGACAGTTCCAGAATTTACTAAGTTTCCATTTCTAAACATATATACGGTATTTCCGCTTCTTACTATCGCTATATGATACCATTGTCCTGGAAGTATTTCAGTGTCTGCCAAAACGCTTTCTCCCTGAGCTCCTCCGTTATAGGTATGCATATATATTTGTCCAGAGGTTCCGGATCCCGTATTGAAAGCAACTTTGAAATTACCGTTATAACCGGAAACACCATAATTCTTGCTTTCAAATAATATTCTATAGGATTGGGAAGCACTAGGATAAAGCCATCCTTCCAAGGTGAAATCTTCCAATCCGAAATTCAAATCTGAACTTCCAAAAACAGAAAGATAATCCCCATTTCCGTCGAAATATCCACTGTATTCTCCGAATTTGCTTTGACTGGAACTTCTGGTTGCATTTCCATATTTAGTTACTGTATGACCACTTGAAGAACTTTCGGAAAGATTTGTGTCGTCCATATGAAGAAGCAACTTGGTGTACGAATCATTTCCTTCTCCTTGAGAAATATTAATTGAGAAGATGAAAAATCCTACAAAAGCAAACAAAAAGAAAACAAACTGAAAAGCTGTTTTCCTGTAAGCGGCAACCTGATTGTCGTTTTGTGATTGCATTTTTATTTTTTACCCCGTGGAATTTCCTCAAAGCGCCTGCCTGCCAGTAGGCAGGGAATTATTCCACTAGGTTAAATTTTTCTATTTATTTTTTCTAGTTTTATTATACCACATTTTTTTGATTTTTGTGTAAGTGATGCAATGTGGATAAGTTTTTGATAAAAAGATGCTTGAACTAGCCAGCAAAAAAGAGGCACTTCGTGCCTCTTTTTAAAAAAACTGAAATATGTTTAGCTGTTTTTTATCTGCATCACTTTATTGAAATACAAACTAACGTCACTAACCCATTTCTGAACTGACCCGGAATCATGTCCGACACAGCTGGAACCACATTTCCAAACAACAAATTTCCTCGGTTCATTAATATTTTTGGCAACCAAAGATTCTATTCTCTTTCCCACAATTTCCACCGCTTCTTCCGGGCTTCCAAAACAAGCATAACCCATTGAGCTTCCCCGGCTTCCCCGACCTTTGTATCCCCAATAGTTATAGCAAGTTCTTCCTCCTTGAGAAGGAGCATGTCTTCCCCAATCGCTTTCCTTTTTGGCAATTCCAACAACAAAAGCAGCCACTCTGCGATCAAGCTTAAGTATCATCGGAACCATTTCCCTTATAGGGGAGTTTCCGACTATCTGGTTCAATTCTTTTTCTGGATCAATCTTGAATAATTCAACCTCTTCCTTGACTTCTTTTTTTCTATCAACTAAGTAGTTTTTACCATTTTCTTCCTTTTGCTTATTAATAACCGATTCAACATAGTTTATCCTCTGAGCCCATTCTTTTTCATGCTCAAGATAACCCGTTGCCTTATAGTCATTAGCATAACATTTGGGGAAAACACCTGTTATTTGGTTATAAAAAAAGCAACCTGAGATGAGAATCAGGATGATAAGAATTGATATTTTCTTGTTTTTTATTACTGTTTGAACCCTCCATTCAAACCCCTTTTTTGCCTTAAGATAGGCAAAAATACTCATATATTGGCTTTATTGATTACAGTCATTTCTGCCCCTTTCAGAAACACGTTTTCAAGAATAACATATGGCTGCCTGCGAGTCAAATAAATAAAAGCAAAAAATCAAATTTTTGCTTTATTTAAGCCAAATTTAATCTTTAACTTTATCAAAATAAAGGTCTACATCACTGATCCACTTACCAACTTGGCCATCTTTATTACAAGCTGATCCGCATTTCCAAATAGACATCTTGGCTGGAGTGTTGAGCTTCTTTTCTTCTACCAAAAACTCTATTCTCTTGGATACCGTGTCTATCGCATCCTTACGACTGTCAAAACAAGTATGTCCTCCGGTACCCATCCTTTTTCTGATCCCCCGGTAACCCCAATAGTTATAACAATCCCCCCCGTTTAAAACCGGAACTCTTTTCCCCCAATTACTTTCTTTTTTGGCGATACCCACAAGAAAAGCTGCAACAATCCTATCTTCGTCGGCTATATAAGGAACCATCTTTTCAATTGGATATCCCTTTACCATTTCTTTCAATTCATCTTCAAATTCATCCTTTTTGCTATCTTGCAATTCCTGGATAACCTCCTCGATGTACTTTACTGTTTCCTGGTCGCTTTTAATATCTTCGGTTCCCAAAACTTGCTCGACGGAAGCGTTGGCAACTACTTTGTTCTTTCCTTCAGCTGAAACTCCCATTCCCAAATAACGATAAATAAGCGTCATCGAAACCATTCCTATAATAATAGCACCCACAACCGAAAGATTCCAAAGTCTGACGACAGTTAACTGACTGGTTATATTTCTTGGAATATCAGAAATTTCTTCATACATTTTTGCATAACGCTTAATCAAATTTTTGTACAAAGTATTTTCTTTGGAAGGCTTAAAATTCAGATAATTGTCGACGATTCTTGAACTTAAACTGTCAAACTTGGTAAATCCGGTTTTTATTCTGATTCCTTGCTCCAAAAGTTTTTGCTCTCGGGGAGTAATATACAAACCAGAGTCTTCGGTAAAAAAACGATCTGTTTTTCTTCCACGTGAAAAAAGAGTGGATTTTATATCCCTATTATCAATTTCCTTTATATTCAAGGTTGCTTCTTTTTTCCTTTTAGCAAAAACCGAATCAAGAACCATCTTTTTATTCCCTATGTCGTTTAACAGTAACAGTATAACACAAAAAATGATACTTAAAAAGCTTCTTGTTTTTCTTTTTTATATCTCCCTTTTTTAAGCCAAAAAAACATTACGATTGAAGTTAAAATCATCAGAATCGAAAGCCATTGCCCCATAGTTAAGTTATAGATTAAATTTCCTTCCTGTTTTCGAAAAAATTCCACAAAAAACCTGACAATTCCATAACCAGCTAGATACAAAATCACAAGCTGTCCTGGAAAAATTGATTTGTTGCGAAGAGGCCAAAGAATTAAAAACAGTAACAATCCCTCCAAAAGTGCTTCGTAGATCTGAGTTGGATGGCGAAGAATTTTCGAAATGTCGGTTTTGAAATACATTCCCCAAAAGCAATCCGTCGCTTTCCCGTATAATTCCCCATTAAGGAAATTTCCGATTCTTCCAAAAAAATATCCGGCCGGAATTGCCGGAACGATAAAATCCATCCACTCCAAAAAACCTACTTTATATACCCTTGAAAAAATAAAAGAAGCTGTGATTACCCCGACCAACCCTCCGTGATAGCTCATTCCTGATATCCCGACAAATCCTCCGCTGGAATTAAATGGAGAAATAGTTTCCAGAGGATTCATCCAAAAGTAATTAAAGTCGTAAAAAAAAACATATCCGAGTCTTGCCCCGATTACAAGTCCAATGAAGGAATAAATAAGAAAATCGAGAATCAGATTGTCATCGACCATCCGGTATTTTAAAAATAAATAAACGACAAGGAATCCCGCAAGATACATCAGTGAATACCAAAGAATTTCAAAATTTCCGATTGAAAAAGCAATTGGACTGATATATTCCGGAAGATGTTGATAGAAATAGAGCATACCCGATGTTTAAATTCTTGCTTTTGAGACTCAAAAAAATTTGATTATTTTTATTCCCACTCAAATTATTCTGGGAAATTTTAAATTTTCTTCAAGGGCGCAAACTCCAGTGAAAGCTTTTTGATTCCTTTTTTCCTAAAAGCTATCGTGGCAATATCATCCGTGGTTGAAATGACTATTCCTTCTCCAAAATCCGGATGAGATACCCTTTCGCCATCCCTGAGAGACAGCTTGGTGATAGAATTGCTTTCCTTTTTCTCAAAAACTATTTTTTTATTCCTTGTTGTTACCAGCACATGGTCTTCAACGAGATCCTTCGGGATTTCATCTAAAAATCTGGATGGCGGATTTACTTGGGTTGATCCAAAGATATTTCTCTGCCTCGTGAAACAAAGATAGACTTTTTCCTTAGCTCTTGTTATTCCCACATACATCAATCTTCTTTCTTCTTCCAACTCAACCTGACTAAGCAGGCTCCGCGAATGAGGAAGTATTCCTTCTTCCAATCCAACAATAAAAACAACCGGGAATTCAAGTCCCTTGGCGCTATGAAGTGTCATCAAAATTACGGCTTCTTTATTGCTTTTTACCGTATCCGCATCAGTAGCTAAAGCTACTTCCTCGAGAAAAGAGCTCATTTTCTGGCTGGTTGCAAACTCTTCCTCCTTGTCATATTTCTGAGCTACCGTAATTACTTCCCTGACATTTTCCCATCTCGCCTCTCCCTCGCTTGTTCCGTCCTGAAGATAACTTTCATACCCGCTCTCTTTGAAAACTTTTTCAATAAAGTCGGCTAGGCTTATTCTGTCTAAGAGTTCTCTCATTCTTCCAATAAATTCACAGAATTTGACTATATTATCAAGTTTTGAATCTTGGATTTTCCGATTCGCGTCTTTGGCTTCTTTGGATATTCTGATTCCGGTTTCAATCAAATTCATCCCTTTACTTTTCGACAGGCCCACCCAGGCTTCCAGTGTTTTTGGTCCAATTCCTCTTCGCGGCTCATTAATTATTCTTTCAA
>JAKLHP010000062.1 GCA_022710085.1 Patescibacteria group bacterium
AACCGACCAAGCCGGATCGGATGAAGTCCTCCTCTTCGGAGCCGAGATCGGATCCAACAAATTCCAACCGACCGGTACCTATGATACCGATGTGATTATTACGGCGACGACGCTGTAGACAAGTAAATTTTGCAGCTGTATTTTTTATTTTTAAATCTAATGCTAAATTGAAATATTGACACAAAACAATTTATTTTCTAAAATGTATTAGCAATCGATGTTTTTGATTGCTAATTTATTTAATAAAAAGCTTTATAATAAGTAAAATTTAAAAATATGGCAAAGCAAATAGAATATGGCGCTGAGGCGCGGAAGAAAGTAAAAAACGGCCTTGATAAGGTGGCTGATACAGTAAAAAAGACCCTTGGCCCCAAAGGACGAAACGTAGTTTTGGATAAAGGCTTTGGTTCTCCGACTATTACTAATGACGGGGTAACCATTGCTAAGGAGATTGAACTGGAAGATAAATTTGAGAATATTGGAGCATCGCTTATAAAAGAAGTAGCAGAGAAGACCAATGAAGCAGCTGGAGATGGAACAACGACTTCAACTGTCATTGCCCAGGCTTTGGTTAGAGAAGGATTAAAATTCGTGGAAGTCG
This sequence comes from Patescibacteria group bacterium, assembly GCA_022710085.1. Lineage (GTDB taxonomy): Bacteria > Patescibacteriota > Minisyncoccia > Moranbacterales > JAKLHP01 > JAKLHP01. The sequence continues at coordinate 602 of JAKLHP010000062.1, forward strand.
GAATAAGTCCAATCGGAGTCAGAAATTCTATGGAGGAAGCTAAAGGTAAAATAGTCGCAATTCTTAAGAAAAATTCAAAGAAAATTAATTCCAAAGAAGAAATTGCTCAAGTAGCCACTATTTCTGCCGAATCGGAAGAAATGGGCAATATGATTGCTGGCGTGATGGACGAAGTGGGAAAAGACGGAGTTATTACCGTTGAAGAGTCTCAGACTTTCGGATTTTCCAAAGAAATCGTTAAGGGAATGAAATTTGATAAGGGATATGTTTCTCCCTATATGATAACCAGCGTCGAATCCCAGAAAGCAGAACTTAAAGATCCTTACATCCTGATAACCGATAAAAAGATTTCCTCGATACAAGAAATTCTTCCGATTCTTGAAAAAATTGCCCAAAATGGCAAAAAGGAGGTGGTTATTATTGCTGAAGAAGTTGAAGGAGAAGCTTTAGCAACCTTGGTAGTAAATAAACTGCGGGGAGTGCTTAATGTCTTGGCCATCAAAGCTCCTGAATTTGGAGATAATCGCAAGCAGATGCTTGAAGATATTGCCATACTTACCGGTGGGCAGGTTATTACCGAAGAAAAGGGGATGAAAATTGAGAATATCGAAATTTCCATGCTGGGGCAAGCCCAAAAAGTCATTTCTACTAAGGATGATACGACGATAGTCGGAGGCAAGGGAAAGAAAAAAGAAATCGATTCCAGAGCGGATCAAATTAAAATTCAAATTGAAAAATCAGATAATGATTATGAAAAAGAAAAGTTTAAGAAAAGAATGGCTAAAATTTCTGGCGGAGTCGCGGTAATTAAGGTTGGAGCTGCCAGTGAAACAGAGCTTAATTATATTAAAGCTAAAATGGAAGATGCTCTTGCTGCTACAAAAGCAGCAGTAGAAGAGGGAATTGTTGCTGGCGGAGGAGTTGCCTTGGCTAAAGCTGCTTTTCAATTAAGCAAAGAAATAGAAAAAATGAAGGAAAAAACAGTTGAACAAAATGCTGGATTCAAAGCCTTAATCGGAGCTTTAGCTGAACCATTGAAACAGATAGCAGAAAATGCTGGAACAAAGGAGCCAGCAGTAGTAATTGATAAAATATTGGAAAAAGAGGGAATAAATTACGGATATAATGCAAAAGAGAACAAATATGAATCAGATATGATTAAAGCAGGGATTGTTGATCCGCTCAAAGTTACCCGAACAGCACTTGAAAATGCAGTTTCAGTAGCCGCCATGCTTCTCACTACAGAGGCCGTGGTAACCGATAAACCAGAGCAGAAATCAGAATGCAATCATGGCGGAGGAATGCCGAATATGAGTGGAATAATGTAGGATAAATTCAGTAAGCAGGAATCACGTTTAGTGTTTCCTGCTTTTTTGTTTTTATGGTATAATCTAATGGTAAAATTAAAAATAAAAATATGGAATCTATCAAATTCATTTTGAACTTCAACATAAAAAAAGAATCAGAAGATTTAGGTATTCCGATATGGCAAGCCCCAAGCCTTCTATTTATTTTTATGGGAGTTTTCATCGTGATCGTGATGCTGATTGTTTATTTTCTTACTAAATTTGATGATTCTCCGGAATTTCTGGTTCTTAGTGAATGTGCCGTAGTAATAATGATTCTTTCCGTCGGCAATATGATAATCTCGAATATTGAAAAAATGGCTGAGGTCAACAAGATGAAATCAGAATTTGTCACTATTGCTTCTCATCAACTCAAAACTCCTATTGCTCAGATCAATTGGGAGCTGGAAATACTTCTTTCAAATTACAAAAAAGGGCTTGATAAAAAACAATTAGATATAATAAGGACAATAAGCCAATCAAAAGAAACCATGGCGAGATTGGTCAATGATCTTTTGGATGTTGCTAAAATCGATCAAGGAAAACTTGTTTTAAACAGGGATAGGGTGAATATGACAGAAATAATAGACAGTGTCGTAAAAAATAATGAAGTTCTGGCCAAGGCTAGCAATGTTGAAATAAGCGTAATTAAGCCTGAAGTAATCCCGGAAATTTTCGGAGATAAAAAAAGAATAGAAGTAGTAACCGATAATCTTGTTTCCAATGCTGTCAAATACATCAGGAAAAAGGGATTTGTAGAAATAAAGGTGGAATCTGACGAGAAAAACATTGTTGTTACGATTAAAGATAATGGAATGGGAATACCAGATAGACAACAAGGAAAGGTTTTCCAAAAGTTTTTCAGAAGCGATAATGCTGCTTTGTGCCATACAGACGGTACAGGACTGGGATTATACATTAGTAAAAATATAATAGAAAAATCAGGAGGAAAAATGTGGTTCAAATCAATTGAAGGATTGGGCTCTGAATTCTTTTTTTCCTTGCCGAAAAATGGTTGAAATAATTTTAATTAATTAGCAAACAATATGGAAAAAAAGAAAATCTTGATTGTTGAAGATGATAGTACTCTCCAAAAAGCTTTAGGGGAATATTTATTATCGGAAGGATTCGAAGTGGTAATCGCTCTGGATGGAGAAGAGGGATCAAGGCGGGCGAAAAGAGATATGCCCGACCTAATTATTTTGGACATAATTCTTCCCAGAAAAGATGGTTACGAAGTTCTTAAGGAACTAAAAATGGATGAAAAAACAAAAGGCATTCCCATAATTCTGCTTACTAATCTTGGAAGCCTCAACGATGTTGAAAAAGCTTTAAAAATGGGAGCAACTACTTATTTGGTCAAAGCTGATTATGCGCTTGAAGATGTGGTAGAAAAAATAAAAGAAATCCTAAAAATATAGATATAAAAATAAAAAATTCATCCCGCACCTTTTTATTTAATCCCGGATTGTACTAATTATTCCAATTTTATTCCAGGATTAGGCTAAAAAACAAAATTAGCGAGGAAAAATAAAAAATGAGAATTGGAAACGACAGACTCAAAGAGTTTATTCTGGATGCGAATCTTGTTGACAAGGGCAAACTCGAAGAGGTTTATAAAGAAGCAGTCAAGCAAGACAAACAGCTTGGCAATTTTCTTTTGGATAAAAAATTAGTTAGCGACATAGAACTCAGAAAACTCTATGCCTATATCCTGGGGATACCTTATGTCGACCTGACTAAAAACCTGATTTCTCCAGATATCCTGCAAATCGTTCCTGAACCAATAGCGAAGAAATATAATATTATTGCTTTTGAAAAAAACGGGAATAACTTGAAAGTGGCGATGCTTAATCCAGAAGATCTCCAAACTATTGATTTCATCAAGAAAAAAACTGGATTGAAAATTATTCCTTGTCTGGCATCTGTTGATAGTATAAAATCTGTTATCAAACAATATGAGAAGAGCTTAAAAGCGGAATTCGGAGACATTATTGAAAAGAATTCATTGGAAATTACAGGGCAACAAGACGAAGAGAAAGAGAAAGATTTGGAAGAAATTGCTCAAGGACTTCCGGTCATAAGGATTATCGACACTCTTCTCAAGCATGCAATCTTGCAACAAGCTAGTGATATTCACATAGAGCCGGATGAAAAAGAAGTCCGAGTTCGTTATCGAATCGACGGAATTCTTCATGATGCCATGACCCTTCCCAGGGAAGTACTTCCAGGAATAATTGCCAGAATAAAAGTCCTTTCCAATTTGAAGCTTGACGAACATCGTCTTCCTCAGGATGGAAGGTTTAAAATTGAAAATGAAGATTACAAATTTTCATTGAGGGTCAGCATTCTGCCTGTTTTTGATGGAGAAAAAGTAGTAATGCGTCTTCTGGATGAAAGTTCAAAAGGATTAACTTTAGAAAAAATGGGACTTTCAGGAGAAGCCTTAGAAATAGTCCATCGAGATATAAAGAAACCGAACGGAATGGTTTTGGTTACTGGTCCGACAGGAAGTGGAAAAACTACCACTTTGTATACGATTATGGATATTATCAATACTCCGAAAGTCAATATCAGCACCGTTGAAGATCCAGTCGAGTATCGAATGCCGAGAATAAACCAGACCCAAATCAATCCGAAAATAGGAATGACCTTTGCTTCAGCTCTTCGATCTTTGCTTCGTCAAGATCCCGATATAATTATGGTCGGTGAGATTCGCGACGAGGAAACGCTTGAAATTGCAATTCATGCTGCAATGACAGGCCATCTTGTCCTATCAACCATCCATACCAATAGTGCTTCAGGGACTCTTCCTAGGATGATAGATATGGGCGCTGAACCATTTCTTATCGCTTCAACCGTAAATGTTATTATTGCTCAGCGATTAGTAAGAAAACTTTGTCCTGAATGCAGAGTCAGGTATTCTTTAACTGATAAAGAGATAAAAACTCTCAAAAATAGCGTTGATCTGGAGAGTATTTTAAAACGTTTGAAAGAAACAGAGAGCTTGAAAGATGTAATAAAATCAAATTCTGACTGGTCGAATATTAGTTTTTATAAAAGCAAGGGATGTGATCAGTGCGGTCATGAGGGCTATCATGGTAGAGTGGGAATTTTTGAAGTTTTGGATGT
>JAKLHP010000063.1 GCA_022710085.1 Patescibacteria group bacterium
TCTTCGGAGCTGAGATTGGATCCAACAAATTCCAACCGACCGGTACCTATGATACCGACGTGATTATTACGGCGACGACGCTGTAGAAAAAAATAAACGATACTTTGAAGATAAAAAAACCGTCCCGATTGCTCGGGACGTTTTTGAAAGAGTTATTTTACTGTTTCCAGTATTTTTTTGAATATTTCCGGATTTTCAATTGCCATCTGGGATAAAACCTTTCTGTCGATTTCTATCTTTTTATCCTTAAGCATTTTGATAAATTTGTTGTATTTGAGGCCGTTTTCTTCAAGGGCATTTCCCAATCTTTTTATCCAAAGGGATCTATTTGTTCTTTTCTTGTTTCTTCGGTCTCGGTAAGCATATGTTCCAGCCTTAAGAATAGCTTCTTTCGCAGCTCTGAAATTTGTTTTTCTTCTCCATTTGTATCCTTTGGCCATCTTAATGACCTTTTTTCTCCTCTTGGAAGCGGTTACCCCGCGTTTTACTCTAGGCATATATTTTCAAAACTCATAAAGCGTAACCCATGACGCATTAAGTTTTTGTGATAAATTATAAATTCGGCAATGATTTTAAGATATTTTTTTCATCAGCTTTGAAAAGTCTTATATCTCTTCTTTTCTTCCGCTTGAAATTGCCAGTCTCTCTGGTATTATAATGATTTTGTCCTGAATGTCTAACCAGAACTTTTCCCTTCTTTGTAATCTTCACTTTTTTTATTACTGACTTTTTGGTTTTCTGCTTTGGCATATTACTAGATTTTAACTTTTAGGTTTTAACTTTTTAGTTTCTAGGATTTTCCTGAGAAGCTAATAAGCTAACACCTAAGAAGCGTATAATTATTACTCCGGTGCGATTATTGTGTTAAATCCCTGGGGGCTTCTTTTTATCGGTTCTTCTGTTTTGTGAGGAGTAGAGATTTGAGAAATGAAAATTTCCAGATTCTTTCTGGCGAGATCATGATGCATTTTTTCTCTTCCCCTTAGAAATAATTCTATCTTAACTTTGTTTCCTTTGCTGAGAAACTTGTCGGCCTGGTTTTTTTTGAAATTTAAATCATGTCCATCAGTTTTAAGTCCTATTCTAATGCCTTTAAGTTCAACTTTTTTTTGCCTAGCTTGGGACAATCTGCTTTGTTTGGATACTTGATACTGATGTTTTCCATAGTCCATTATCTTGCAAACGGGGGGAACGGCTTTCGGCGATACTTCAACCAAGTCTAGTTCTTTTCCTTTGGCAATATCCAAGGCTTTCCAGGTTTCAATCTGTCCTATGTTTTCCCCTGCATCGTCAATAAGCGTTACTTTTGGAACCCTAATAAATTCATTGGTTCGAAGTGCATGGGGGTCTCTTTGTATTCGTGGTCTCGGTCTGAAAATTCTTCTAATTTTTTTGAAAACAAGAAATATGGGGCCGAAAGAACCCATAAATCTTATTGTTTAATTTTTTGTGGAGTTGGCGAGAATTGCACTCGCGTCCAAAATTGTCGTGTCAAAATATTCTACAAGTTTAGTTTATTTCTTTTGGGCAGGAAAGCGAGGTAAGAAACAAACAAAATTATTCGTTTCCTGTCTTGCTGAAGCTTCATTTTTTGACAACAAGAATATCAAAAAACTATCTCAGTGATTGACACCAAAACTTCTTACTGAGAATCAGAAGTTTGATGGCTATTGCTTTAAATTAAGCGATAGCGGAAGCAAAGGCTGGAGCAAAAGCTTGCGCTATGCTGGCCTTTACCTTTGATATGAAGTTTGCACTTATATCTTTCATGGAAATTTTTATGACTTTACCATGATGGTCAACTTGCTTATTTTGAAAAGAGCAACTTGTCGAAGCTAAACAACCCCGCTCGCATCGCAACGCTTTGTATTGCGGGCGGGAAGATTTAATCTGGCATCAGAAAATAAAAGTTAGAGATTTTTTAAAGTCCTTTCTATTTTTCTCTGAGCTTCTTTCTTCTGGATGTCATGGCGTTTGTCAAACTGCTTTTTTCCTCTTCCAATTGCAAATTCAAGCTTGACTAACTTCTTCTTAGTATACACACAAAGAGGCACTAAAGTCAAGCCTTCGGTAGTTAATTTTCCGCTAAGATATTTGAGCTCAGACTTCTTTAGGAGAATCTTTCTGGATCTTGTCGGGTCGTAATTTTTTATGATCCCTGCGAATTTGTAAGGAGGGATGCTGGCATTGGTCAGAAACAACTCCTGGCCTTTTCGGGTTACGAAGCTCCCATTCAAGGATATATGCCCGGTTTTAATGGATTTTACTTCTTGTCCGGTCAAAACCAGGCCAGCTTCATAGCGGTCTTCGAGTTCGTAGTCATAAGCTGCTCTTCTGTTTTTAGCCAAAATGTTCACTTTATTTGATACCTTATCTTAAATAATTTCTACACTTTCAATAATACTAGAAAACAGGTTTATTTGACAGGGAACGACTAAATCTTAACATATTATTCTTTTAGGAACTACCAAAAATCGAAAAACAAAAAAGTTAAAAAGTATGCCGATGAAAGATGGATTCCTCTAATTTTTTCAAAGTTTTTTTGAAAAGACGAGTTTTCTTATTTTGCGTCAGTTATATTGTAAACAAGTATTGAGGTTCCGATTTGATAGATTGGTTTTTCCTTAATGAGCCAGCGGTAACTGTCGTCCTCGGTTTTCTCAGTGCTATAAAGGCTTCCCTGGAGGAAGTTGGTTGAAATAGCATACCAGCCATTTTCAATCGGACGCTTGCTGTCCCACCACATAAGATATTTATTTCCAAGGTAATATTGAGGATCTCCTCCTCCAAAATAATCCAGTCTGATTTTTGTGATTTCCGGATGTTCATCAAGGAATTTTTTCAAACGTTCGAGATCTTGTCCCCAGTCGGCATTGGAATCAGTTACAAATTTATATCCGTTTTTTGGACCGCCTACCACTTCATTGAAATACGACATGTAATTCGGATAGGCTGCGACACTTTGAACAATCATGATTACAGTCAGCGTGGCAACAAAAAAATAAAGCATTGTCTGTGATTGTTTTTCCCGACGTCGTTTTATGAATTCAAAGATCACTTTGGCAGTAAGGATATAAATAAAAGGAAAAATCGGAAACAGATGGCGAAGACCAATATTCAGATTTCCGGTAATGCTGATATATGAATAGAGAATGATGAAAAAGAACATTGAAGTCGAATCAATATTATGCCAGAAGTGAGCAGTTATTTCGCTGAAGATATTTTTAATATGATCTTTCACGGCTAATCGGATTTTTTTAATCATCATGGCAATGCCTGCACCAAGAGCCATCAACATAAAGAAAATGTTCACTAGCGGTTCCTTTATGAGAAAAACAGTCGGAAAATAAGCAGGAAAAGCTTTGCTGGAAACCTGGCCGAGAAAGTAAGCTCCGTTTCCTCCAGAAACACGCCTGAAAACATATCCCATACCTATCCCATAAGTGGCAAGAGGACGAGTAATAGAGCAGTTATTCAGTAAATTCAAAGTCTTATTGGTATAAAGATTTTTAGGGTTATCATTTTGGCTTTCGGGAAAATTGAAATTGATCGCTTCGGAAACAGTTTCTTTGGACATGTTTAAAGTATTGGCCGCATAAACGATCCAAACAACGAAGATCGATATGAGAAAAGCTATCAATCCTTTTTTAAGATATTCTCCCAGAATTTTCATTTTGGCAGAATAAATTGATTTCTCCTCCTCTGTTTTAACTTCGGTTTCTTTTGATCTTTTGATGAGAGGATAAATGACGATAATAAGTCCGAAAATCGGAAAAATTACAATTGAAGAAAATTTGGCCAACTGGATTAATCCCAGAAAAATTCCTCCAATGAAAACATTTTTCCAGGAAGGCCTTTTGATGAATCGCAGGAAGTAATAAAAAGAAAAAGTGGTAAAAGCAGCGATTCCGATGTCAGTTGTCACGTAATGGTTGTGTCCCAGAATGTTGGGATTAAAAGCGTAAAGGGCCAGAGCGAAAAGTCCGGCCAAGGTCCCGGCCATTTCCCGAGTCCATTTGAAAATAAAAAATCCCAAAAGAAGAGAAATAAGAATTATGGGGAGCCTCGACCAAAAAATTATTTTGTCAGCATTATTCCCGGCTTCATAAAGAAGATGGCGGCCGGCTGCCCATTGTCCTTCATCCCATTTTTTCTCAAGATCCCCGGTCCAAAAAGATTTAGCCGTGTCAAAATTCAGATTCATAAAAGCTAGCGGAATGCCGGCTAAATCCTTGATAAGAGGAGGATGTTCGGGGTTAAGTCGTATTTCTCTCTGGGTTACGTAGCTGTAGGCGGCTCCGATATGGGCGGTTTCATCAAAGATAGCGCTGTCATTTTTGGCATTTAGGATTGAAACTACCAGCATAAATCCCAGCATTATGATAACCAGCAACTTATAATTTTTTTCTATATTTTTTTTCATTTTTTATTTTTTAGGGATAAGAGTATAGAAACTGATTCCGAGAGAATCAGTATGGGTTGCCAATAGGGAATTTGGAAACTTGGTTTCAAGTTTTTTGATAATCTCGTCATTCCTGTTTGTCATAATAATCTGAAAGTTATTGATTTTTCTGGGTTGTATCTGGTCAATCTCTGAATCATATAAGTAATGAATATTATCAAGCTTACTGTTAAAAACTTTAATCGGAACTCTTTGCATGCTGCCGGTGATGATGTAAGTTTCTGTTCCAGGGGTTATGGTTCCAATATAGTCAGATACCTCCATGAGAACTTTCTCGAAAGATTGGGCAGTTTCCAGTCGGTTGGCCCAGACAACATGATATTTAATGGTGTTGAAAACTCCGATAAAAGCAAAAACTGAAATAGCAAATATATAGGTAAATTTTTTCATTAGATTGTCAAGATTTTCCATTTTTTCAATCAGATAATTAAAAAGCATAGCGGCAAAA
>JAKLHP010000064.1 GCA_022710085.1 Patescibacteria group bacterium
TCTCTTTTTTCGTTTTATTCTGTCCATGCAATTTTGTTCCCGATTTGGTCGGGACTAAAAAAATTAGCATCCCGCACCAATTCGCAATATAATTTTCTTCTATTTATCCAGAAGCCACTGATTTCTTACCTTCTTTTCTTCTTACTATTTCTCCGACATATTTAAATCCTTTTCCCTTATAAGGCTCTACTGGTTTTAATGATTTGATGGTAGCAGCAAATTGACCCACTTTCTGCTTGTCGATTCCGGAAACAGTCAGGATATTATTCTCTATTTTAACCTCGAGTCCCTCTGGAACTTCAACTTCCACCGGATGAGAAAATCCCAAAGCCATATTTATTTTCTTTCCCTGAACAGCCATTCTGAACCCGACTCCATTCAATTCCAACTGTTTCTGATATCCGGAATTGACTCCCTTAATCATATTTTCAATCAATCTAGCCGTAGTTCCCCAAAGAGCGGAGGAATTTTTCGATTCATTTTTTGATTCAACTACAATTTCTTTCTCAGATATCTTAACTTCTACTTCCGAACTAAATTTAAAGTTGAGAGTTCCCTTCGGTCCAACCACTGAAAAAACTCCGTCTTTTAATTCGACTTTTGTTCCTTCTGTTATTTCAATTGGTTTTTTTCCTATTCGACTCATAATATTTCGTAAAATGTGGAGCGTGGAACGTGGAACGTCATTTCGCTTCACTAATTTTATAAATTTTTACGCTTCACGTTTCATGCTGCGCGTTATTCAAATCCTACCAAACTTCACAAATATACTCCCCTCCCAACCCCATCTTCCTGGCTTCTTTTCCGGTCATTACTCCCTTTGAGGTTGAAATTATTGATATTCCGAATCCACTTTTAACTTTTTTTATCTCTTCCTTTTTAATATATACTCTTTTCCCTTCCTTGCTTATTCTGGTTATTTCACTGATAGTCGGAAGTTTGGAATTGGTTCCGGATTTTTCATATTTTAAGACAATCCTGATTTTATCAAAATTATTTTCTTCACTTTTGCTTATCATTTCAGCAGATTCGATAAAGTTCTCTTTTTCCAGAATTTTAGAAACAGCCATCTTTAATTTTGAAGATGGAAAAACCACTTCGCCATGACCTGCTTTTTGGGCGTTTCTTATTCTAGTTAACATGTCGCTAATTGGATCGATCATAATATCTTTACTCTCGAATCCGCAACTCAATGCTTAATTGGGCACAAGTTACGGGTTACGAGTTTCGCTATTATTACCAGCTACTTTTCCTGACTCCTGGAATTTCTCCTTTACTAGCTAATTCTCTGAAGCAAATTCGGCAAAGATCAAACTTCCTCAAATATCCGTGTTTTCTTCCGCATTTCCAGCATCGACGAACTATCCGGGTGGAAAACTTCGGCTTCTTTTGTGATCTTGCAATAACAGATGTCTTAGCCATATTTGTCTTTTCTTAAATATCTTAAATGAATTAATTATCCTGCTTCATTGGGAATCCCAATAACCTGAAAAGTTCAGTTGATTCCTTTTTACTTTTTGAATTGGTAGAAATATTGACCTGAAAACTAAAAATATTCTTGACTCTTTCCGGAGAGATTTCTGGGAAAATAATATGCTCTTTTATTCCCAAGTTCATATTTCCATTACTATCAATCGATTTTAAATCGATGCCTTGGAAATCCCTTGTTCTTGGAAGGGCAAAATTTACAAGATGATCAATAAAATTCCACATCATTTTTCCTCGAAGAGTAACCTTTACTCCGATTTCCAGCCCTTGTCTTATCTTAAATCCCGAAATGGCCTTCCTGGCTTTTGTCTTTACTGGTTTTTGTCCGCTGATCTCTCTCATTGAATTAACTATTTCTTCTATTTTGTCAGGTTCTTTGAGAATCTTTCCTGTTCCGATATTGATCACGCATTTTTTAATCCTTGGGACTGCCAAATCGTTGGAATAACCAAAAATCTTCTTCATTTCCGGAACTACGGATTCTTTATATTTAATTTTAGTTGAAATTATTTTTGCCATTTTCTCTAATTTAACTGATTTATATTATAAAACTTCCGGAGCTAATGAAATTATTTTGTTAAAACCTTTTTCTTTTAATTCTCTGGCAACTGGTCCAAAAATACGAGTTCCCTTCGGATCTTTTCCGTCAACAATAACTGCTGCATTCTGATCAAAACGAATATATGATCCATCTTTTCTTCTAAGAGGAGTTTTCTGTCTGACGATGACTGCTTTCACTTTATCTCCCTTTTTTACCATTCCTCTCGGTTCAGCAGACTTGACTGAAGCAACAACAACATCGCCAACATAAGCGTATCTTCTTCTTGAACCTCCAAGAACCTTGAAACATTCGATTATTTTGGCTCCTGAATTATCAGCTGATTTTAATCTGGTTTCTGCTTGAATCATTATCGTAGAACATGGAGCGTGGAACGTAGAACGTTACTCCGCTGCACTTGTTTTTTTTATAACTTTTCGTTATGGGTCGCTATGAATTATACTTATTTATATTTCACCTTTACACTTCTTGCAAACTCTTGATTTATTGTCTTTATTAATTGAAAATCCTATTCTGGTCAGTTTTCCGCATTTAGGACAAACTATCATCACATTGGAAACATTGGTAGGAGCAGGAACTTCAACTCTTTGTCCCTTTTCTCCGCTTTTTTTTGGCTTTGAATGCTTTTTCACCAAATTCAACCCTTCCACGACAACTTTCATTGAAGCAGGAATCACTCTCATGACTTTTCCGCTCTTGCCCTTATCCTTCCCGGAAATTATTTGAATTTGATCGCCTTTTTTTATGCGCATAATTTTCTGATATTTTGAACTTTTATAACACTTTAAACTTCTTGTCTTTGCTTATTGGCCTGCATTGGATAAACTCGACAGAATCTCCAATCTTATATTTATTCTCAGGATCATGAATTTTATATTTCTTGGTTGATTTGTATTTTTTTAAATATTTCGGGTGCGTCTTAAAACTATCCACTGCTACTACTATGGTTTTGTCCATTTTATCACTAATAACTCGTCCTTTTATTGTAGATAATTTTGCCATAATTGTTCCTGACTTTGGTTAGGATTGAAATCATAAATATCCCACACCAATTTCCTTATTTTACTCTTATATATTAACTAGCTATTATTCTTGTTTGCTCTTGACAACAGTTATTGCTCTGGCAATATCTTTTTTGATATTCCGATATTCTCTGTGATTCTTTATCTGTTTTGAGGAAATATCAAACCTTAGCTTGGTTGCCTTGGCCACTTGATCCTCAATAAACTTTTCAAGTTCAGCCTTGCTCATTTCTTCAATTTTTATATTACCTTTGTCTTTCATATCTTAAAATTATTGTTCTTTTTTAATAAATTTTGTCTTCAATCCTAACTTATGAGAAGCCAGCCTCATTGCTTCCTGAGCTACTTTTTCAGGTACACCATCCATTTCGAACAACATTCTTCCTGCCTTGATTCTGGCCACAAAATGGTCGACGCTTCCCTTCCCTTTTCCCATAGGAGTTTCGTCTCCTTTTTTCGTCATCGGCTTATCAGGAAAAATTCTAATCCATATCTTTCCACCTCTTTTTATATATCTGGTCATTGCTCTTCTTGATGCCTCGATTTGACGAGCAGAAATAAGGCCGCAATCCAGTGATTTCAAACCGAAGCTTCCGAAGCTTACTTCATTTCCTTTGGTCGCCAAACCGCGGATTTTTCCTCCTCTTTGAACCTTTCTATGTTTTACTTTTCTTGGCATCAACATTGTCTTGGGATGTGGAGCGTAGAACGTGAAACGTTGTTTCGCTGCACTTATTTTATCTCTTATGCGTTATGCGACTTTATTAAATACTTTTCCTTTATATATCCAAACTTTCACTCCAATTGCTCCGTAAGTAGTTCTGGCTGTAGCTCTTGCAAAATCAATTTCGGCTCTAAGGGTATGGAGTGGAATAGAGCCCTTTGAAAGCCATTCCCTTCTGGACATATCGGCTCCTCCCAATCTTCCTGAAATTTCAATTTTCACTCCTTTTACATTTTTTGATTTTGATACCTGTTCAATTGTTGATTTCAATATCCTTCTGAAAGGAACTCTTTTTTCCAACTGTTCGGCGATTTGCTGGGAAACTAGTGATGCATTTTCTTCAAACTGCTTTATTTCTTGCGCTTCAATCTTAAGATCAATTTTTCTTCCTGGAAAATAATTCTTTTTTACTGTTTTACTAATATCTTCAATTCCAGTTCCGCCTCTTCCGATCAAAACTCCCGGTCTGGATGTCTTAATAATAAGCCTTAGGGTCCCGGCCGATCTTTCAATTTCAACATCAGCAATAGCCGCGCTTTTCCACCGATTCATCACAAACCTTCTTATTTGAAGATCCTCTTTGAGATTCTTGGCATATTCCTTGCCACCAAACCACCTGGATCTCCAGTTTGTTGTAATTCCTATTCTTAAACCTTTTGGATTAACTTTGTGTCCCATGAATTTTTTACTTTGAGATTTTAACTTTTAACTTTTTTTATGCTGATTTTCTTCTGAATATCTTTTTGGCCCATCCTTTTTCGCCTCCTGATTTCTTTTCTTCCAAAACCTTATCAATCACCGGAGCCGCTGATTCTTTCTTGGACTCGCCTTCTCTTTCTTTGATGATTTCTTTTTCCATCTTCT